>JADFZZ010000011.1 GCA_015232315.1 SAR324 cluster bacterium
GACCGGACATGTTCCATGTTGACGGTGCCAAACAGCCAGGAGTCGCTTTTGTCCAAAAAGATTTCTCTGAATCTTCCATGCTCCTCTCTTCTCAAAACAGGAATCCCATTCAGAGGCGAAAGGATTATGACACCCAAAAAGAGAACTATTCCGGTAAGAAGAAACGTCATAGTAAAAAAAATCTGGTCGTGGTGGATCTTGACCGAAAAGTACATGTTCTCTCTCAAACACAAAATGGAAGTTCTCATGACTACCAAATGTTTAAGGACTCCAATATTGGGAATCAGATCCCTAAGGAAATAGTTGTCGCGGTTGACTCTGGTTTTACTGGAATTCTTAAAGATTATCCCAATCTTCGTGTGTTGATTCCCGAAAAAAACCGAAAAACGGGGAATTAACCGCTCAACAAAAAGAAGACAATCGCTGGATATCAAAAATTCGAGTGATTGTTGAAAACACGATCGCGGGTATCAAACGATACAAAGCCGTCACGGATATTTATCGAAACAAAAAAACAGGTTTTGAGGATTCGTTGATGCTCATCGCATGCGGACTCTGGAATTGGCATCTAAAATCTGAAAAAGGTCTTGTATTTCAGTAAGTATTATTTCACAACAAGTCTATTGATAATCAGAATATATTGAAAATGAGTTATGTCTGAAACGGAAGCATTAACCAGAATTAAACGAATTGACAAGCAACTGGAACTCTCCGGTTGGAATGTTAAAGACCCTACTCAGGTCGTAAAAGAATACGATATTCATGTTGGGGTGGCTTCTGGTGTCGCGGAACCAGGAACTCCTTATCAAGGACATCAATTCTCAGACTATGTTCTTTTAGGGAAAGACGCAAAGCCCTTGGCTGTTGTTGAAGCCAAGAAATCCAGTAAAGATGCCGCAATCGGTAGAGAACAGGCGAAACAATATTGCTACAATATCCAAAGAGAGATCGGTGGGGAACTTCCATTCTGCTTTTATACCAATGGGCTGGAAACCTATTTCTGGGATTTGGAAAACTACCCCCCACGGAAAGCAGTGGGCTTTCCCACTCGTGATGATCTGGAAAGATACAGTTACATACGGAGAAATCGCAAAGCACTTACTCAGGAATTGATCAATACCGATATCGCAGGTCGTGATTACCAGATTCGGGCAATCCGTGCCGTTCTTGAAGGAATTGAACAGAAAAAACGCGATTTTCTGCTGGTAATGGCAACAGGTACAGGTAAGACTCGAACTTGTATTGCTCTGGTTGACGCTCTGATGCGTTCTGGTCATGCCGAAAAGATTCTTTTTCTTGTGGATCGAATCGCTTTGCGTGAGCAGGCACTTTCTGCATTTAAAGAACATCTTCCTAATGAACCTCGTTGGCCAAATGTCGGGGAAAAGCTGCTGGCAAAAGACCGCAGGATTTATATCTCAACCTATCCCACGATGCTCAATATTATTCGGGATGAATCACAAAATCTTTCATCCCACTTTTTTGATTTCATTGTAATCGATGAAAGTCATCGATCCATTTATAATACCTATGGTGAAGTGCTGGACTATTTTAAAACCATAACCCTGGGACTCACGGCAACCCCCACCGATATCATTGACCACAACACCTTTAATTTATTTCACTGCGAAGATGGCCTCCCCAGTTTTGCCTACACCTACGAAGAAGCCGTTAATAATATTCCACCCTATCTGAGCAGTTTTCAGGTAATGAAAATCCAGACCCGTTTTCAGATGGATGGGATCAATAAGAGAACCATATCTCTGGAAGACCAGAAAAAAATGATTCTGGATGGAAAGGATATTGAAGAGATTAACTTTGAAGGCACTCAACTGGAAAAGCAGGTAATCAGCACCGGTACGAATACACTGATTGTCAAAGAATTTATGGAAGAGTCCATCAAAGATCCTAATGGGGTTTTACCGGGAAAAACCATCTTCTTCTGTTCATCAATAGCCCATGCTCGTCGAATGGAAGAAATCTTTGACAAGCTCTATCCCGAATACAAAGGCGAACTGGCTAAAGTTCTTGTCTCCGATGATCCCCGTGTCTATGGCAAAGGCGGTTTGCTGGATCAGTTTACCAATAACGATATGCCCCGCATTGCGATCAGTGTGGATATGCTGGATACAGGAATTGATGTCCGTGAGATCGTCAATCTGGTGTTTGCGAAACCGGTGTACTCTTACACTAAATTCTGGCAGATGATTGGCCGTGGTACTCGCTTGCTGGAAGCCAAAAAAGCAAAACCCTGGTGTACTCAGAAAGATTTTTTCCTGATCATTGACTGCTGGGATAATTTTGAATACTTCAAGCTCCAGCCCAAAGGGAAAGAACTCAAACCACAAATCCCATTGCCGGTAAAACTGGCAGGGTTCCGCATTGATAAAATAGAAGCAGCCCGGGATCAAGGACTTGATGAGGTTGTTTTTGCTGAGGTGGCTAAGCTTAGAAAACAGATTGCCTCTTTACCGAAAAACTCTGTAGTGATCAAAGAAGCGGCCAAAGCACTTCATTCTATTGAGGATGACAATTTCTGGATTACCCTCACTCATGAAAAAATGGAATTTCTACGCAATGAAATCAAACCGCTTTTCCGTACTGTTTCTGACGCCGATTTTAAGGCAATGCGTTTTGAAAGAGATATTCTGGAAGTTTCTCTGGCAAAAATCAAAGAGGAAAAGACTCTATTCGACACCCTGAAGGAAGGAGTTGTCGAACTGATCAGCGAATTGCCACTGACCGTCTCTTTTGTAAATAAAGAGGAAGAACTGATTCGGGCCGCTCAGACAAACCGCTACTGGTCAAAGATCAGCGAATCCGATTTTGATGAGCTGATAGAAAAGCTTGCCCCCTTAATGAAATTCCGTGAAAGCGATGCTGGAACAGTCGGGCCGATCACACTTAATTTTAGAGATGAACTCCATAAAAAAGAGATGGTGGAGTTTGGCCCCCAAAATGAAGCGGTGAGTATTACCCGATACAGGGAAATGGTGGAAGAACTCATTGCCAGTTTAACGGAAGAGAATCCAATTCTTAAAAAGATTCGCGATGGCGAAGAAATTTCTCCCGACGAAGCAGAGAATCTGGCAAAGCTCTTGATCGAAGAACATCCACATATAACGGAGCTATTGCTGCAGAAAGTTTACAAAAATCGCAAAGCCCGCTTTATTCAGTTTATCCGCCATATTCTTGGCATTGAAATCCTCAAAAGCTTTCCCGATACCGTACAGGAAGCATTTGATCGATTCATACAACAGCACAGCAATCTCAACAGCAGACAGCTTGAGTTTTTGAATCTGCTGAAAAACTTTATCGTGGAGCGTGAAAAGGTAGAGAAAAAAGATCTGATCAACGCACCATTTACGGTCATTCACCCGCAGGGAATACGAGGTGTTTTCTCACCTGCGGAAATAAACGAAATATTACAACTCACTGAAAGACTTGCCGCGTAACAAGTACCAGTGAGGACCTAAAAGAGAAACGATGCTGCAAAACAACCCTGAACTGAAAAGCAAGATTGACCAACTCTGGAACAAATTCTGGTCTGGTGGAATATCCAACCCCCTCACTGCCATTGAACAGATCACCTATCTGCTCTTTATGAAGCGACTGGATGAACTGGATCAGAAGAGACAAGCCGATGCCGAATGGACCGGTGAAAAGTACGCTTCCAAATTTGAAGGCACCTGGATTCCACCGGAATATCGTGCAAAATCCCGGGAAGATGACACCCAAAAAGAGACGGATAAAAAAGCTGAAGATGAAAAGCTGTATGAAATTGACAAACGAACTCTGCGTTGGAGCGAGTTCAAGCGAATGCACGCCGAAGAGATGCTACAGCATGTGCAGTCAAAGGTGTTTCCCTATCTGAAAGACCTCAACGGTGCGGAATCCAACTTCACCCACCATATGAAAAATGCCGTCTTTATTATCCCAAAACCAGCACTTTTAGTGGAAGCCGTAAAGACCATTGATGAAATCTTTGAAGTGATGGAGAAGGATTCCAAAGAAAAAGGGCAAGCCTTTCAGGATATTCAGGGGGATGTGTATGAAATGCTTCTCTCGGAAATTGCCAGTGCCGGTAAAAACGGGCAGTTCAGAACACCACGTCATATTATCAAAATGATTGCCGATCTGGTACAGCCGCGACTTGGACACCGTATTGCTGACCCTGCCTGCGGTTCGGGGGGATTTCTTCTTGGAGCCTATCAGTACATTGTAACGCAATTGGCCCTCAACGCTGGAAGCAAAGACCTTGTTCCCGATGAGGACGGTTTTGTTCGTACCTCTGTTTCCGCAGGACTTACCGAAAAGTCGCAGGCGATTCTTAACGAATCTCTTTATGGCTACGACATTGACAGCACCATGGTTCGCCTCGGGCTGATGAACCTGATGATGCATGGGATTGACGAACCCCATATTGATTATAAAGACACCCTCAGCAAGAGTTTTACCGAAGAATCCGAATACGATATTGTCATGGCAAATCCGCCCTTCACCGGCAGTATCGACAAGGGTGACATTAATGAAAATCTCACACTCTCGACCACTAAAACAGAGCTTCTTTTTGTGGAGAATATTTTCCGGCTGCTGAAAAAAGGGGGAACTGCCGGGGTGATTGTGCCTCAGGGAGTTTTATTTGGAAATGGCGGAGCCTTCAGGGAATTGCGTAAAGCACTGTTGGAACGGTGTGATCTGAAAGCGGTAATTACCATGCCGAGCGGTGTCTTTAAACCCTACGCCGGAGTGAGTACGGCGGTGCTGCTCTTTACCAAGGTGTGGGGTCCAAAAGACAAAGTGACAAAACCGGCCACGGAACAGGTCTGGTTTTATGAAATGGCTTCCGATGGTTATTCGCTGGATGACAAGCGGAGTAAGCAGGACGGTTATGGGGATCTGGTTGATATTGTGGAGACGTTCAAAGCTCGTAATGCAGAGAAGGACACCGACCGTACCCGGAAATGCTTTATGGTACCCTATGCGGAAATTGCCAATGATGAAAATAACTATGATCTTTCTTTAAGCCGTTACAAAGAGGATGTTTTTGAAGAAGTCGAGTATGAAAAGCCGGAAGTGATTCTGGAAAATCTTTTGAAGGAAGAAGTAGGTGAAGAGTTTTTTAACCGCAAAATACACGAAAAGCACGAAAAGGGTTTAGAAGGGTTAGAAAGCGGGATTGTGAAGGAGTTGCTGGAATTGCGGGAGATGATCGGATGAGTAACCAGAATAATAAAAATATCTCAATTGACAACACTCTCTTTGACCGGGTTGTGTCCATTCTCGAACAAGCCCGTGGCAATGTTGTTCGTGCCGTCAATACCAATATGGTTACGGCTTATTGGTTGATTGGCCGGGAGATTGTACAGGAAATTCAGGGTGGTGAAGACCGAGCGGAATATGGAAAACAGCGAATAGAATCACTCTCGGCAAAACTCCAGCAAAGGTATAAAAAGGGGTTTTCCACTTCGAATTTATGGTATTTCAGACAATTTTTTCTCACTTATGAGAATAGAATACAGATTCCCCACCCGGCTGGTGGAGAAAGTACCCTTGAAATTCTCCACCAATCGGGTGGAGAATCACCAAAACACTACCCGTCGGATAGTGCATTCGATCCATCCAGTTCAATTCTCTCCCGGACGGGGAGAGAATTGATAAACGGTTTCAGTCCCCAGCTCTCCTGGTCACACTACCGTGCCCTGATGCGGGTGGACAACATGGAGGCCCGCGACTTCTACGAACGCGAAGCCATCGAATGCGGCTGGAGCAAAATGCAGCTCGAACGCCAAATCCACAGTTTTTACTATGATCGGATTATCGCCAACCAGGGAAAAAAAGGTCTGCTGCCACAAAGCCGGGAACGGCTGTCAGGTGAACGCATTGACCCTGCATCCATCATCAAATCACCGCTCGTACTGGAGTTTTTAGGTCTGCCCGATCCACCGATACTGCACGAAAGCAAACTGGAGCAGGCGATTATTGATAACCTGCAAAGTTTCCTGCTGGAATTGGGTAATGGGTTTTCGTTCGTCGCTCGTCAAAAGCATATCCGTTTTGATGACGAGGATTTTTATATCGATCTCGTCTTCTATAACTACATCCTCAAGTGCTTTCTGCTGATCGACCTCAAAATGGGAAAACTCAAGCATGCCGATATCGGACAAATGGATGGCTATGTCCGGCTCTACGAAGATCAGTTTAAAATTCCCGGCGACAATCCAACCATTGGACTGATCCTCTGCTCCGATAAATCTGAAGCCGTTGCCAAATATTCAATCCTGAACGAAAACAAGCAAATCTTCGCCTCCAGGTATATGCTCTATTTGCCTACTGAAGAACAGTTGCAAAATGAGATTGAACGGGAGCGTCGGATGATTGAGGAAGTGATGAGTGAGAGAAAAGAGATTGGGGGTGAGGAATGAATGATTTTAACCACGGAATGCACGGAATGCACGGAAAAGATTTGGAAGGGTTAGATAGCGGGCTTTTTTTTAACCACGGAACACATGGAAGGCACAGAAAATTGTTGGAAAAGATGGAAAGCGGGATTGTGAAGGAGTTGCTGGAACTGCGGGAGAGGATTGGATGAAATCTAATTATAAAATTGAACCGCTTGGAGAACATGTTAAACAATTTAGCCTTCGTAATAAAGATGAAGCTGATATTGAAGTTTACTCAGTAACAAACTCTGCCGGCTTCACTCTATCGACTGACTACTTTAGTAAAGAGGTTTTCAGCAAAGATGTGTCAAATTACAAGATAGTTTCCCGAGATCAATTCGCTTATAATCCATCTCGTATCAATGTTGGATCAATAGATTATTTACGCAATAAAGATAAAGTTCTAGTAAGCCCTCTTTACATTATATTCGAAACCGACTCCAAATTAAGTGAAGACTATTTACTTCGTTTTCTAAAGAGCGATTGGGGAAATATTCAGATACGTGCAAATACGGAAGGTGCGGTTCGTGATTCGCTCAAGTTTAAAGGGCTGGAAAAAATCCAAATCCCCCTCCCGCCCATCGACGACCAAAAACGCATTGCCCATCTTCTGGGCAAAGTGGAAGGGATGATCGCCCGGCGTAAACAACACCTGCAGCAGTTGGATGAGTTGCTGAAAAGTGTGTTTCTGGAGATGTTCGGGGATCATTTTACCCAAGGAAACTATAAGTCTTTTGGAGAATACATTGATGTCCTAACTGATTATCATGCAAATGGTAGTTATGAAATTTTAAGAGATCATGTTGAACTACAAACGACACCTGATTTTGCTTTAATGGTTAGAACTACAGACTTAGAAAATAAAAATTTCGTGGACGGTTGTAATTATATAACAGAAAAAGCTTATGAATTTCTTTCGAAATCAAAGGTTTATGGAGGTGAAATAATCATCAATAAAATTGGTAGTGCGGGTCGAGTATATCTAATGCCATTTTTGAATAGACCAGTTTCATTAGGCATGAATGCATTTCTTCTTAGGTTTAACAATAAACTCAATAACATCTATATGTATTATTTGTTAACATCTGATTTTGGAACTAATGCTATACAGAAACATGTAAAAGGTGCTGTCACAAAAACAATTACTAAGAATGCAATTAGAAGCATAAAGATTCCTGTGCCACCCATAACTCTACAAAACCAATTCGCCTCTATCGTCTCAAAAGTCGAATCCCTGAAATCCCGCTATCAATCCAGCCTTTCCAATCTGGAAAATCTCTATGGTGCTCTCAGCCAGAAGGCGTTTAAGGGGGAGCTGGATTTGGGAAGGGTTCCGTTGCCGGTGGTGGAAGAAGCGGAGAAACCTGAGGATGTTCCAGTGCTCCCTTTTGATGAAGGTCTGTCAGAAACAATGAAGAAAACACTGGCAGACCTGAATAAATTCAACAATAGCAGTGCTTCACTTAGGGCTTTGCAAGAAGCAATGGCAATCAATCTTGATAGCCCTACAATGAAAGCGGCTCAAATGCTGGCAGAACAGGCCCGGCTCTGGAAAAACCCGCTGGATGAATTGAAGAATATGTCGTCCGTTTCCCGTGCAATGGCAGAACTTGCGAAACTTTCAACTCTTCCACAAATGACAGTGGAACAGTTGGAGGCTTTCCGAAGTACCAGTAGACTGGCACAGCAACTTGCGGCATCTCTTCCCAAAATCGATATGAGATTCATAGAACAACAAAAAAAGCTCCTGGAAAACGCCTCACGCCCTTTTATGGAAATGCAGAAGACTCTGGCAAATCTTAATCTTTCTCATACAACCCTTTCCGGAACACTGGATGATTCCGAAGCTGTAGCTCGCCGCTTTCAGGCCGCTATTCCCGATTTTTCAAGTTGGCAGCAACAGTATCGTACACCAGAGAATATTGATACAGACGAAGAGGATGAAGAGCCAAAGCATATTTTTACCCGTTATGATATTACCGATATATTGACAGACAAAACAGGGCTCTCTTTTGAAGAACTGTCAAAGAAACTATCAGAACTGGAAAGAATCGATCTTTCATCTTATGAACGAATCAGAAGTATTCTTTTTGAAATGCTGCGAGAAGAGGTTTTGACGCAGCAATTTGACGCAGAAAGCCAATCACTTCAGTTGAGGCTGACAAAATGAAATTGATCCGCTTGAAGATTACCGATCCTCACGGATTCAGAAGTTTGCAACCCGGCTTTGAATATCACTTTCGCAGGGAGTGGGAGCTTGACCGTGATGATGAGTTTGCGCCCTTCATTTGCGCCGGGCCAAATGGAAGCGGAAAGTCAAATCTGCTTGAATTATTAGCGGCAATCTTTTTTCATTTGGATTGCAAAGGATTAGTAAATCGTCCCGATCTATTTGAATACAACGAGGAAACTGTCCCTAATGGTTACCGGGAAGAGATTGGATCACCAGACGCTTTTGAATTGGAGTTTTATGGCAAACCCTTTGCGGACTTTGCTTTAGCAACGAATGAACATTATCCACGGGTTTTAATAACCAAAGAAATCGACAAGGGACCGCAATACTTCATTCTCAATGGACTTAAATTGGATCCTCATGAACCACTTCAAAGTCAATTAGTTAAAAAGATTCTGCCTGATTTTATCCTTGCCTACTCCTCAGGCGAAAATGAAATTCTCAGCCTGTCTTTCTTCAAGATGCGATTTATCCATTTTGATGAATATGCCGATTTCAGCAGAAAAAATATAGGATACTCATGTCCGCCCAATGGGGACCAGCCGGAGGGGCGACTTGCATTTTTGGACCAGGATTTCAGTCAGGCTATACTGTTGAGCAATTTCATTCTTGGTGAGAAATCAACATTAATTCCATTTGCCCAGGAAATAGGCCTTGAGGGAATACACTTTTTTAGAATTATACTTCGGGACATTCAGTATCCTTCAGGGCTAGGGGTATCATCAAGCTCGACCACATCTCCAGCCACCAGCAAATCCGATGGTTCAACAGGGCTTCGTTCTGAATGGCCCCTTCTTGAAAAAGCGGCTCCCATTGTTAACAGCCTGAAAAGCTGTGCTACCTCTTTTTTCCGGGATGATAAGGACACCTTATACATGGATTTTTGGCTGGATGAACAATGCCAGAAAGCCTTCAGAGCTCATTTTGAAAGTCCATTGAAGCTTTTCCAATCACTGCAATTACTTCTGGCACTCAATCTCTATTCGGTTAGCAATCAGCAGAAGCTGGAAATGTACCAATCAAATAGCCTTTATTTCAATGAAACAATTCCCGTTCTTCCTTCTGACCTTCGAGTGGTTCGTTTCAAAGATGTTATTCTGAAAAAACGAGGTGTAGATTCAGACCGCATAGTCTACTGTAAAGCCCTTTCTGATGGTGAAAATCAATTTCTGCACACATTGGGACTTTGCACCCTCTACCGTGATAACAGTGTGCTTTTTTTACTTGATGAACCTGATACTCATTTCAATCCGGATTGGAGATCAAAATTTATCTCCCGCCTTCGAGACTGCTTTCCCACATCCAATAGTTTCAGAGAAATGCTGATTACTACCCATACACCATTTTTAATTTCTGATAGCAAGCCGGAAAAAGTCCTGGTGTTCGAAAAAGATGAAGAGACTGGAAAAGTGGCAATTACTCGACCCGATTACAATACCCTTGGAGCTTCGATAAATAAAATCACAATGAGTGTTTTCAATAAACGGGAAACGATTGGTGGTTTTGCTGAATCAAAACTTAGTGAAATGAAATCCCGATATGAAAATGGTGAAAATCCAGAGAATCTCATTAACGAAATAAATGAAACACTTGGTGACTCTATTGAAAAAATCCTGCTGATTAAAACGATGCTTGATATTGATAAGGGGGGAAAGTAATGCTGTTTCCCTATAAGTATGTTCCACACAAGATGGAAATGATGCAGGAGTTTATTGACTTCATATTCTATGAAGTTTGGTGTAAGGCTTCATCGCTTCAATATGGAGCTGACATATTCGAGAAAGAGGGGAAGCCTTGGAAGCAAATTATGGAAGAGCTATTTCGGCTCGATGCCGCAGGAAAGATGAAAGATGTCGGGGCAGCAGCATTTTTCTATAACGATGTAAATCAAATATTCAATGAATTCAAAATATTAACAGCTAAGGAAATTGAATGCTATAAAACGATACACAAGATAAATAACAGCATAAAGGATGTTTGTAAAAAGACCTGTACACAGCCTCCCTCGAAATATTGTGATCTATTGGCAACTAAAGAAAAACTGAATGAATTATTGAAAGATTTCTTTTCAAAGCTGTACTCTTCTGGATTCTTTCACTTAAAGCTTGTTAAAGATGCCTTTGAATCAACACTCTCTGAATACTATACTGATTTTGTTCGTACGAATAATGAAGATATCTGTCCGTTCTGTGGGCTACAACCTCTTGATGGCGAATTTGATCCTACCCGTGAGGCCTTTGATCACTATCTGCCAAAAAGCCTGTATCCATTTAACTCAGTGAATCTTCAAAATCTTGCACCCTCTTGTAACAAATGCAATTCCGGAAACAAGAAAGATAAAGACACGGTCTTTAATCAAGACGGGTCTAACAGAAAGGCGTTTTATCCATTTTCGACTGAACAATATAAAGCAAACATCGATATAACAATTACAGAAAAAAAATGGTATAAAATGACCCCTGATTGCCTCATGTTGAATTTGTCATCTGATGGCTATGAAGAAGAGGTAAACACCTGGATAGATTTATTTCGAATAGATCAGAGATTTGCAGCTCATTGTTGCGGCAAACGTGGCGAAATCAATTGGCTTAATAGGATTTTTACCGAATCAACGAATTATCAGAAAACACCTAAAGAAGTGCTGAGAAATGAGCTTGAGTATCTTTCGTCGGATCTACTGAGCGACGCTAATTTTCTCAAAAAACCCTTCCTTGAAGCTTGTGAACAAGCAGGACTATTTAATGAAGATCAGCTTCCGCCGTCCATGGCTCCATCTGAAAAGATGGGCAAGTTTTAAAAACTAAAGACCCGCCGCAGGAGAATTACGATGAAAACCGGTTTACAAACGGCCCATAACAGCAGGTATACGCTACGCCATGCAGGCTTGGCATTCGGCACATTCGGATATGCCGCAATACCCGTGAGTGAAATCAGGTTCGTAGTCCCGCCTTTAGGCGGAAAGCCCTGCGGAAAAGCCGCCTGAAGGCGGAACTACAAACTTTTCGCCAGGATTTAATTGAAACCCCGAAATAAACTATAACTCACTGTAATTAGATTGCTTATTAATTATAATCCCAAATTCACTCACTGGTATTGGGTTATGCCGGACGTCACATACCGCAACCGTTAAGAATTTGAGAAGTAAAATGAAAAAAATGTATAATCGGGTAGAGGGGAGCTTTTCTCTTCCCCCTCCCAGTCGGGTAAGAGGGTAGTGTTACCACAACGCTTTCCCCTAAGAACGGATCGTACGGTTTTCACAGTAATCCGCTCAAGCCTTGATAAGCGGGTTCAGCCGACAAAACCACGTTTGATAAAGGGTGATACCTGGTTGTGACAAATAGAATGGAGCAGCGCCACATTGGATGACAGGTTCGTTCCTCCTTGAGATCGGGGAAGAATATGATGGACTTCAAATTCCTCTCTTTCAGTCAGAAGTCTTGAACAGACCGTACATGTTCCATGTTGACGGTGCCAAACAGCCAGGATTCGCTTTTGTCCAGAAAGATTTCTCTGAATCTTCCATGCTCCTCTCTTCTCAAAACAGGAATCCCATTCAGAGGCGAAAGGATTAGCGTGTCAAGGGACAATACGGGTTTTTTCCGGAGATAACCTCAACCCTCTTTCCGCAAGAAACTTCTCGGTAATCGGCTTGACCCGATTTTCAAGAACTTCTTTGTCGTTTCCGGTAATAATCCAGTATCCGCTGTTTACGTATCACGATGTTTATCAGAAGTTCAGATACCTTAACCCTGGGATGATGAAAATTCAGGTCACTCGATAGAATGGAATTGATCCCGTTTTTATCCCCATAATGGGATGGTAGTGGCGGCTTTCTAATTTGCCGCCACGTAGGGCGGCACTACCGTTTTTATGGAATAAAACTTGGATCTCTTATTTTGAAATAAAAATATCATTCTTTAGTGCGATTTTCATCATCCCACCTTAACCCTATCATCTTAGCCTGGCTCCTGATCCGCCTGATGCTGGCAGAGTTGGTTTTTTCCTCGCGGAAAAACCTCCTACCCGTTATGTGGATAAGGGATTCATTGTTTTGACAGCTTCACACCCAAGAATTACTACTGACGCATGTGTCAATAGGCTACCATGAACGGAATCATGGGTTAGGTCACAGATTTGAAAACCTATGCCTAACAATTAATAAAGCGACCTCGTGTCGCACCACCACCTCGCATGCCGGTCCGCACGTGTCGGTTCATCGGGTCTTTTAAAAAAGTCTCTCGGTACAGTGAAACTTCCAAGGCCGGTTTTCTGCCTAACGCCGCATCTCACATGCCCGGTCGGGGTGAACACGGAAGTCGAGTTAGTCAGGACTCCTCCTTATTCTAAGATGTCAGGCCCTTCGCCATGTCTTACGCATTACCGCGAGCGTTCGACTACTACGGCATGTGCTGACTTCTGCTCAATCACCCGATGAATTGCTTCATCAAGCGCTACAAAATACAAAGAAGCATTCTGCCGCATATTGAACAGATCTCCCCAGATAAGGACGAGCTCTGTCTCGACACAACCGCCTCATTTACTCTATCTCGTAAGCCGCAGGGCTTTGACATGCTTGGCTACCTCGTCCCGGAGAAGTGAGCCTTTTATGAGGATCCTGTCCGTTGATTCGTCGATTTGCTCCGGGCTTCCTTCATACCGTTCCTCGCCGATTGGCCCTTGCCTTTCGCTAGTGGTTATGACATTCATTGCCCTTAGGTTTCGGTTTGTTTTCTCTGTTTGCCGCCTGCTGTCGCGGCGGTGCCACAATATTGAAACCATAGATAAAGAAAGCCAGCGGCTTTCCCACAGGAGACTTGCATCCCATTAGAACGCGCCCATGCTGGGCGTACCAAAACGTAGGAGCGAACCTGTGTGTTCGCCCAACTTCCGGGCAGACACACAGGTCTGCCCCTACAGTACAAAACCATGACCGAAAAGATGATCGTGCCTTCTTGAAGGATGCTGATTTATTTTTCTGAAACACTATTTTTCAGCCCATATTTCTAGAACTGCCGAAGATATTTTCAAAGAAAAATTATAAAAATTTGTTTTCGTACTTGAATATTATCTGTCTGCTCGTTAACCACATCACATGAGTGAGACACTTTTATTTTATTCAGGGAGATTTATCTTGTGGTCGGGTGCGATCATTCCTGGAGCCTGAAGTTATTCTCATATAAGTCCGACCCTAAAAAGAGGCTGCCATGATATTAAAAATTGTTGATGCTGGAGAAGAATATCTGTTGTCAGGCGCAATCACGCCCAATATGGATCTTTCTCTTCTTTTTGAAAGTACGCAGAAATACCTCACACTCAATCTGAAGGATATTTCGGCGATGAGTTCCACCGGAGTCAAGGTGTGGATTGATTCCATTAAAAAACTGCGGTCCATCGGTAAATTCATTGAATATCGTGAATGTTCAGAAGCTTTTCTGGAGCAGTGCAACATGGTTCCCATGATGGTCAAGGATGTGGATGTCACGTCGTTCTACGTCAACTTCATGTGTGAAGAATGTGAAGAGTATGATTTAAAGCTGCTGGAAACGGATGAACTGGATCTTGAAGACCTGCCACCGGGGTTTCCTTGTCCTAATTGTAACGAAAGCATGTTGCCAGAAGAGGATGACGCTTTCGATTTTTTAAGAAATATTTAACTCAACAAATTTTGAGGGGAGAATTATGAAACGAATTGTCAGTATCAGTCTTGGGCCAAGCCGCGAAAATTATGAATTTGATACCGAGTTTCTGGGACAGAAATTCAATATCAAACGCTTTGGAACCAACAATGATGAGAAAAAAGCGGAAGAACTGATTTTAAAATGGCAACATGAAGCGGATGTTATTGGTCTGGGCATGGTTCGGGACCATAATATCGTGGGAACCAAAAAATATATTCAGAAACCCACTGAACACCTGGAAAAGCTGGTAACCAAGATTCCTGTCACAACAGGCGCCAATCTGCGAACCATCGTTCAGGAATGGGTATTGCGGGATGTTCAGGCCCGGCTTGGTGGCTATTTCAACAATGCGCGCGTCCTGATTCTTTCTGGAATGACCAATTACAAAGTTGCGACGGTTCTGTCAGAATTCACAGAAAATATTTCGTTTGCTGATCCGATCCTGCAAATGGGGATTCCGAAATTGATCACCAATATGCATGCACTGGAATTGTATGCGAGGGGAAGTGACTCATGGACGAAACACGCACCCAGCAAAGATATTGTGCCGTCTATGGTTCCCCTTCAGAAATGGAATAAATTTATCCTTAGAAAAGCCATGCAGAAAGCCTCTGTCGTGGTGGCCCCATTCAATCAGATTGAAAAATATGGTCTGGAAGAACTGGCAGGCAAAACGATCCTGACTTCCACGGTTTCAGAGGAACGACTCCGTTTTCTGGGCGCGCAGGGCGTTAACATGGTGATTGACGGATCGCCTCAAGTGTTTGATGGAAAAACGGTGGGACTGAATGTGCTGGATGCGGTGATTATCGCCGCTCTGGATAAAGGCCCGGAGGCCATCACCAATGATAACTATCTCGAAATACTCTCAACCCATCATGAACTGGAACCCAGAATTCTTTATCCTTCTGGTGAAAAACGACGATTCAGCCGGTTTGCGTTTGTAATTCATCCGTTGTCACAGGAATATTTCAAAAAAGTAAAACCTGTGGAAATTTTATCCAAACTGCCCTCCAACGCCGTCATGAATGCGCTGGAAAAAGCCATGGCCTATGCGCCTCCGTTTATTTATTCAGAAGTCAAAGGCATTCGGTCTCCCACCGGCGCGGAAGCAGAAGGCTGGCTGATTTCTGTCGGCGGAACACCAAAAGAAATCATGTCGCACAGTCCTGAATTCACCTATCGCCGTTTGCTTGCCGCCGCAAAAATGGCCAAGAAACTCGGGGCACAGATCATGGGTCTGGGGGCCTTCACCAAAGTGGTGGGTGATGCGGGAATCACCGTGGCCAAACGTGCTCCGCTGCCGATCACTACCGGAAACAGCTACAGCGCCTCGGGCGCAATCTGGGCCGCCGCTGACGCGGTACGGCGCATGGGGCTGGTTCAATTGGAAGAAGGCAAGCGCATCAAAGGAAAAGCAATGGTGGTTGGCGCAACCGGCGCGATTGGTTCAGTGTGTGCCCGTCTGCTGGCAAAGGTCATTGGCGAATTGCACATGGTGTCCCCTGAAACTGGAAAACTGCTGGCCTTGAAAGATTCCATCCTGATGGAAGATCCGGAGTTGATCATTCATCTGTCGTCTTTTGCCGGCAAGGATCTGGAAGACATGGATATGATTGTGACCGCGACTTCAGGCGCAGGGAAAAAGATTCTTGACATCATGAAGGTTAAACCGGGTTGTGTGATCACCGATGTGGCTCGTCCACTGGATCTTCCCCCGGAAGAAGTCGCCAAACGTCCAGATGTGCTGGTCATTGAATCCGGTGAGATTGAACTGCCGGGTGATGTGCATATGAAAAATATCGGACTTCCCAAAAAAGTGGCCTATGCCTGTCTGGCGGAAACCATTGTGCTGGCCCTCGAAGGACGGTTTGAAAACTTCACTCTGGGTCGTAACATTGAATGGGAAAAAGTCCGGGAAATTTATAAACTGGGAATCAAGCACGGCATGAAGCTCGCGGCGATTTCAGGGGTCAATGGCGTTTACTCGGACGAAGACATTGCCCGGGTTCGTGATCTTGCCATTGAAAAACGAAAGGCTGCCGCACCAAAGGTCGCAGAACAGAAAAATGAAGTGCCAAAGGCCGAAGCTCCAAGGAGTGCGGCGCCCAAAGTTGCCCCAACCAAGACGACTGCGCCCAAAGTAGCGAAAAAAGTTGCGGCACCCAAAAAGAAACCCGCTAAGGACAACGGTGAAACCAAATAATTCCGTCCTGTTATGGAGTATCCTGACGGTTCTGATCATAGCAACCGTCGGGTGCTATCCCTCAAATATCAACCATCAATGGGGGTGGACCACCACTGAAATCCGTGGTAGCGTCCACCAGCCCAATCAGCAGCCAATCCCCGGAAGCTTCATTCTGGTGCAGCAATACTATTCCCAGTTTGTTCAAATGCAGGATGAACCCCCGGTGTTTACTCCCCGCGCCAAACTTGTGTTTCCCGGTTCAGCGGGTCAGTTTGTGATTCCGTTTGATTATCGTGCCTCAAAAATTTCAATGGCAGTGATTGCGTCGGGATTTCAGACCGAGCATCTTTATTTCAATCGTCAGATCGGTGTGGGCAATCTGGAATGGAATGTTGAACTCCACCCGACACCAGCCTGGAAAGAACATTTTCTGATTTTGCTGAATCCGTTTCTTCAAGGACTGATTCTTGACAAACGTTATGCGCTGGAAGACGCCCATCAGTTGTTTCTGGGAGATTGGCTGGAACAACAAAAAGAAAATTTGAGCACAGGCCCCTGATTATGTCAGAATTCACACATCTTGATCAAAACACTCGTCATCCCCGAATGGTGGATATTTCCGCCAAACAGGTCACGCACCGCACCGCAGTGGCTGAAGCACAGGTTTTTCTGGGCGAAGAGTTGTTCAACCTTCTTCAGGAAACAGGTGCGACATCCAAGGGGCCTGTGATTCAAACCGCCGTGATTGCCGGGATTCAGGGAGCCAAGCGCACTTCTGAGCTGATCCCCATGTGTCATCCTCTTTCGCTGTCAAATGCGTCAGTCGATATTACGCTGAATAATCTTCGTGCGGTGATTCAGGTCACAGTCAAAACGACCGGTCCAACCGGCGTGGAAATGGAAGCCTTGACCGGTGCGTCTGTGGCTGCATTGACACTGTATGACATGTGTAAATCCGTATCGAAACGCATCGTGATTGAATCGATCCGGTTACTTGAAAAAACAGGGGGGAAATCAGGCGATTTTAAATGGAATGAGCTACAGGAAACTCACCATGAGTCTCCGGTGAGTTGAAAAAATCAGGGTTGAAGGCAACCAGGCCGGAGTTCAGCCTGGTAATGCTCATTAATGATGGTGTCCACCTGGTCCATGGACATGGCCATGATGCAGTTCTTCGGCAGAGGCTTCCCGAATCTCCATGATGGTGACATCAAAATTCAGGGTTTGACCAGCCAGCGGATGATTGCTGTCGACGGTAATGTCATCGCCATCAACGTCTGTGACTGTGATGACTTGTTGGCCACCCTCTTCTGTTTCAACCTGAAACTGCATGCCGGGTTCAACCTGTTTGACACCACGAAACGCGGCGCGTGGTACAATCTGCACTTGTTCTTCATCATGAAGCCCATAAGCCTCTTCAGGAGGAACGCTCACCTTGAACGAATTTCCAACGACTTTACCTTCCAGTTCTTTTTCCAGTCCCGGGATCAGATTTCCGTTTCCATGAAGATAAAACAGAGGTCCATGCCCCTCTGAAGTATCCAGAACTTCACCTTCATTGTTGGTCAGTGTGTAGTTGATGGAAACTACAGAGTTTTTTGAAATTTGCATAATTTTCCTTGAATGGATGTCTTTTATCGATTCTGTGCGTCATAGGGCCAGAACATGAATGGAATTCAGTATTCCTGTATGCTTCAGGCGGAACTGTCTGCCAAAAGTTAAATAAAAAAACAGAAACAGAATGAATTTTCAAGTTGCTTGCAATTGAAGTGTGAAGTAAGGCTTTTTATGCAAAGTCAACAATAGAATTATAGAGACAGTACCGTTTTCAAACCATCGTCAATATGTTGCATATTGGTTTTTGATAATCTTCCTATTTTCTCTGATAAAAACGATTTATCCACTGTTAGAATTTGAGATACATTAGCAACAGAATCTTTGGGTAATCCCGTTTGCTTTGCTTTCAGGAATACATTGCCTGGAGCCTGTGAAAGTCCAATATTTGAAGTCAGAACAACTGCAATTATTGTGTTGATTCGACTTTTGTTAAAAGCATCAGACTGAATAATGATCAATGGCCTTTTATATCCGGGTTCTGAGCCTTGAGGAATTGGCAATGTAGCCCACCAAACCTCTCCTCGATTAACTACCATCTTTCCTCATCAATTGAAGCCAATTGTATTTCAATGTCTGCATGAGGAAGGGATGATGGTTCTACTGAATAAATTTCATTTAGTTTATTTGTGATATCTTCCTCACTGTGTTGGCCAACAAAAACAAGTACTGCTTTTGCATATAACTCACTACGTGAGATTCCCATTCTTTTTGCTAATTGCTCTGCTGATTCAAAAATTGGATCTGGAATTGAAATTGCTGTTTTCATGATACCTTTTGATAAAAAGGTGAAGTATTGAAGAGTATAACTCAATTCATACTACGCCCTAGTTATCCAGTCAATATCAAGTTTTGTGGAAGCTTAGGAATGGTAAAAGAATAAGTTGTAAAAGTTTGCTCGTGCCCTATGTTATTCTTTTGCCGTTCCTTAACGCCAGGCATAATTTTAAGTTTTATGTTTTCATGCTCAGCATTGACTGGTAAAACATATTCAGGTGATCCGGAATGCGGATTTATGGGCATTCCGTTTTTTTCGATGTGATAACTGAATGAGTGTTTATGGCCGATCAGGATGAGAAAACGGAGTCCCCGTCTGATAAACGAAGAGACGACGCGCGCAATGAAGGTCAGGTGTCTTTCAGCAAGGAAGTGCCGTCAGCGGCATTGCTGGCCGGGGCGCTGATGATTTTTTTCATGCTGGGAGACAACATCGCTGAAAAAAACATGATGCTGTTTCAAGAAATTTTTTCCCACATCAATATGCCTGATTTCACAATTTCTTCCCTCTATAAATTTTTTATCGATACCGCTATCAGTGTGTCATTGCCCTTGATTCCTTTTGCGCTCATGGTGATTGTGGTGGGCATCATGTCGTCAGTGCTGCAAGTCGGCTTAAATATTTCGCTACAGACGCTGGAACCCAAATTTTCCAAGATCAGTCCGCTTTCAGGATTCAAACGGCTGTTTTCCATGCAGGCGTTTGCTGAATTTCTGAAAAGTCTGTTTAAACTGTTGGTGATCGGTTATATCGGTTTTGTTACATTCGAAGAAGAAATTCCACAATTGACCAGTTTGTCGACCCTGTCATTTCCGGAAATTATGAAGTACAATATTTCCGCAATTTTCGCGGTTGCGGGAAAAATTGTACTGGCACTGGTGGTATTGGCAGTGCTGGATTTTTTTTATCAGCGCTGGGACCTTGAACAAAAACTGAAAATGACCAAGCAGGAAGTCAAAGAAGAAATGAAGCAACAGGAGGGGGATCCTCAACTAAAATCCAAAATCCGCCAGATCCAGCGTGAAATGTCCAATGCCCGCATGATGCAGGAAGTACCAAAGGCGGATGCCATTATTGTGAATCCGACACACTATGCCGTGGCGATCCGTTATGACCGTGAAATCATGATCGCCCCCGAAGTCATTGCCAAGGGCGTTGACTTTATCGCATTGAGAATGAGGACTATTGCCAGGGAAAATGAAGTTCCTATTCTCGAAAGACCTCAACTTGCACGAGATTTGTATGGCTCAGTAGAAATGGGACAAGCCATTCCTGACCAATTTTATAAAGCAGTGGCTGAAGTTCTGGCTTATGTTTACAAGCTCCGGAAAAAAAAGTAAGCCGTCTGGATGCGATGGAGCCGGTAACAACAGCAATCAATTCATATTAATTTGAGAAAATTATGGCCACAGACGCTGGAACTATTGTGAAAAAATCAGGGGGAACCTCAGATTTGTTCCTGGCAGGTGGCGTGATCGGTATTTTGCTGATCATGGTTCTGCCAATGCCGGATATTCTGCTGGATATGTTCCTGGCGATGAGTATTTCGCTGGGAGTCTTGATTCTGTTTGTGTCACTTTATACCACAAAAGCTCTGGATTTTTCTTCATTTCCCAGTGTCCTGCTGATTTCCACCCTGTTTCGTCTGTCGCTGAACGTGGCTTCCACCCGTCTGATTCTGCTCAATGGTAACAAAGGCCCTGATGCCGCGGGATCGGTGATCAAGTCCTTCGGTGAGTTTGTGATTGGTGGAAACCAGATTGTCGGTATCATTCTCTTTCTGATTCTGGTGTTGATCAACTTTGTCGTCATCACCAAGGGTGCCGGCCGTATTGCCGAAGTGGCCGCCAGATTTACGCTGGATGCCATGCCGGGAAAACAGATGGCGATTGACGCGGATTTAAATGCCGGGCTGATCAACGAATCCCAGGCTAAAGAACGAAGGACTACGATTCAGCGAGAGGCTGATTTTTATGGATCCATGGATGGTGCCAGTAAATTTGTACGAGGTGATGCCATTGCGGGCTTGATCATCAGTGCCATCAATATTGTCGGTGGAATTCTGGTGGGGGTCACCCAGTATGACATGCCCGCAGGCGATGCCTTTAAAACTTATTCCATTTTGACTATCGGTGATGGACTCGTCTCTCAAATCCCGGCCCTGATCATTTCAGTGGCGGCTGGTATTGCTGTGACCAAGGCTTCAGCCGAAAACAAACTTTCATTGGACTTGAAAGGGCAGGTTTTTGGCAATGTTCAGGCAATGTTTCTGGTTTCCGCAGTGCTGGTCATGTTCGGCTTGATTCCCGGACTTCCCACTATGCCATTTTTGATGCTGTCTGCTGTAACAGGCTCTATCGCCTATTTTGCCAAATCAGGCAAAGCACAGGAAATGGCACAGCTTCACGCCGCTGAAGAAGCACAGGAACAAGAACGTGTGGAAGCCGAGCCAGAAGATATTGAGTCCCTGTTGCCGATCGACATTCTGGGGCTGGAGCTGGGTTATGGCCTGATTCCGCTGGTGGATGAGGAACAGGATGGCGAACTGCTCAAGCGCATCAAGGCCATCCGCCGTCAAATGGCGACTGACCTGGGCTTTATTGTTCCGCCCTTGCATATCAAGGATAATCTGGAACTGGCTCCCGGTGAGTATTCCATGACCATCAAAGGCATTGAAATTGCCCGCAGTGAATTGATGGTGGGTTATTTCCTGGCTATGAAAACAGGCGATGTGGATGAAGAAATGTCAGGCATTGATACCGTGGAACCAGCGTTTGGATTGCCGGCCATCTGGATTGGTGCCGAGGATGAAGAACGCGCTCAGTTTTCCGGCTACACCGTGGTAGATATTCCCACGGTATTGGCCACACACCTGACTGAAATCCTCAAACGCCATGCATTTGAATTTCTGGGAAGGCAGGAAGCACAAAGGCTTCTGGACAACTTTGCGAAAAATGAACCCAAGGTTGTGGAAGAATTGGTACCAAACTTGCTGTCACTGGGAACCGTACAGAAAGTTTTTCAGAATTTGCTCAAGGAACAGGTCTCGATCCGGGATCTACATACCATTCTGGAAACACTGGCTGATACAGCGACCATCACCAAGGACGCCGACCTGTTAACGGAATATGTCAGGCAGGCGATGTCACGAACGATCACTCGACAGTATCAAACCGCTGATGGAATTTTACCGCTCATCACCATGAGTGCCGAACTGGAAAATCAAGTCGCAGGAGCCATTCAGGATACAGGTCATGGAACTTATCTTGGTCTCGATCCATCGCTGGCTCAGACGATTATCAATAATATTGAGAGCCTCACTGAAGCGTTTGCCATGCAGAACTATCAGCCTCTGCTGTTGTGCTCACCGCTGATAAGGCCTCATCTTAAACGACTGACTGAACGGTTCATTCCCAACCTGGTAGTGCTGTCGCACAATGAAGTGACCAACGATGTGCGTATCGAACAACTGGGAATCGTCGAATAAATTTCCCGGGATACGCTTCCGGTGTGATCGTTCCGGAAACAGGCATCTTTCATTCTGAAGTGTGACAATGAATCTCAAACGCTATCGTGTTAATAATATTCAGGAAGCCCTGCAACAAATCAAAAAAGATTTAGGGCCTGACGCTATCATCGTTTCGACCAGACAGGTGCGAGATGGCAAAGGCGCGTTTGGTTTGTTTGGCAAAACGATGCTGGAAGTCACCGCGGCACGTGATGAAAAACCTGCGCCACCGCCTCCAACCAGGAAAGAGGCACCTGTCACCAAAACTCCCTTGGGAACATATTCTCCCACATCATCGGCCAATCTTTCTCCGGAACCGCCGCCTATACCCGCTGTGTCGCAATTACAGGAAACCCGGCGTATGCTTTTGCCGATCCAGCAGGAAATTCATGAATTGAGAGATCTGGTGCAGAATCTGGGAAAGCGCCCCACTGTTTCAGAGGTGCAGTCAGTGTCTCAGTTACGGGGTGAACTCGCGGAAATGAAACATCTGTTGCACACCATGGCTGTCAGAAACCAGTCCATGTCTGATCTGGACCTGCCGGAAAACCTGCTGGTGCTGTATCAACAGATGACGTTCAACGGCATGGAAGAAAAATTCGCGCGTCGTCTGGTGATGGAAAGCCAGAAAAGTATTTCTCAGGAAGATTTGCAGAACTTTTCCTATGTCAAAATTTTCCTGGCCCGGATGCTGATGAAAATCATCAAAACCACCAACGGGATTGAACGGATTGCGTCGCGCCAGAAAATAGTCGCGTTGGTCGGGCCAACAGGTGTCGGGAAAACCACCACCACCGCGAAAATCGCTTCAGAACAGATGTTGCGCTACAAACGCAAAGTCGCGCTCATCACGGTCGATACCTTCAGAATTGCTGCGGTGGAACAACTCCGGACCTATGCCAAAATCATCAATGCGCCTCTCAGTGTTGTGTCAGGAAAAGCTGAACTCGACAGGGCCATTGCCGAATTCGCTGATTATGATGTGATCATTGTGGATACTGGCGGGCGTTCACAGCGTGATGAAGCCCAGATGTATGAATTGAAAGACCTCTTTGACGGGCGGGACCGCGTTGAAAATATTCTGGTACTCAGTTCCACAACCAAAGATTTTGAAATGAACGAAATCACCCGGAAATTTGGGGAAATCCCCTTGAGCAGTGTGATTTTCACCAAACTGGATGAAGGGACGACCTATGGGTGTCTGTTCAACCATGTGATTCGCTTCAAAAAACCGATTGCGTTTTTAACGACAGGGCAAAAGGTGCCGGAAGATATTGAAGTGGCCACCAAGGAACGTCTGGTGGATTTACTGCTCAATATTTCAGGCAATTAATTCATAGGCCGCAAACAGCGAAATCGTAGGGGCGACCCGCCGGTCGCCCCTACACAGGAAAATACGATCGCCCTAAAAAAAACATATTTCCATAACGGAAATCGTGGGGCGACCCGCCGGTCGCCCCTACAACCGGAAAATACGATCGCTCTAAAAAAATCATATTCATAATGGAAATCGTAGGGGCGACCCGCCGGTCGCCCTAAAAAAATCATATTCCCACATGGATTCCATGAGTTTTGATCAAGCCAGTACCTTAAGACAAATTGTGAATAACAACGGTCGTGCGGCACCATCGCAAAATATCCGTGTTATGAGCGTGACCAGTGGCAAGGGTGGCGTCGGCAAAACCAATATTGCCATCAATCTGGCCTATGCGTTGTCCAACCTGGGGAAAAAAGTGTTGCTGTTTGACGCGGATCTGGGTTTGGCAAATGTGGATGTGCTGCTCAACATCAGTCCTCGATATACCATCGAGCATGTGCTTTCTGGAGAAAAAGACATCAATGACATCATTCTGGAGGGTCCGAACCACATCAAGATTCTACCTTCCAGTTCAGGCATCAGCGATCTGGCAGAGTTGAACCGTGATGAGCAGATGTATCTGTTTAAAAAACTGGGACAAATTGAGCATACTCTGGATTATTTGCTGATCGACACCGGTGCGGGAATCGCTTCAAATGTTTTAAGATTCAATGCGACAGCCAACGATATTCTCCTCGTGGCAACTCCGGAACCGACTTCGATGACCGATGCGTATTCGCTGATGAAAGTGCTGGCGACGAAATATAATGTACGGAAATTCCATCTGGTGGCCAATTCCGTTCAGTCTCAGGCAGAAGCACGGATGGTGTATGAACGCCTGCAAAAAGTAACACATGATTTTTTGAACGTTCAACTGCATTATGCCGGGTTTGTGATCAGAGATCCAACACTGATCAAAGCGGTACGCATGCAGAAACCACTGCTGGAAATTTTTCCAAACGCACCGGCCAGCAAGTGTCTGATGGCATTGGCCAAACAGATTGAAAACAACTATGACCGCGGGATTGCGGGCGTTCAACTGGAACAGGAAAATTCTGGTAAATTTTGGGACCGCTTTTTGCAGTGGAAAAGAAACAAATAGTCAGAATGCAATCTGATTCCTTAAAAAAGGCTATGGAGGGCTGTGAAACCTAATCCCTATGCACAAAAAGCACAGAAAAACCGGGAAGATATGGCGCTGGAACACGCGCACCTGATCAAACGTGTGGTTGGCTACATGGCGGCACGATTGCCTCCGGGCATTGAGCAGGATGATTTGTATCAGGCAGGCTTTTTCGGACTCATGGACGCAATCAATAAATTTGATTCTGAAAAAGATGTTCAGTTCAACACCTATGCGGAATTTCGCATCAAGGGGGCGATTCTGGATGAACTTCGAGCAATGGACTGGGTGCCCCGTTCAGTTCGGTCCGCAGCACATCAACTGGAAGAAGCCCATTCGCAATTGACCGCTAAACTACAACGGCAACCCTCTGATCAGGAAACTGCCAAACATCTGAACATGTCTCTCAGCGATTACCATGATTTTCTGGCCAAGGCACGGCCTGTTTCCATCATGTCGTTTGAGGATTTCGGAGGCGGTGACGACGATGAACACAACATTCTGGATATTCTGGAAGACACCAATACCGATGATCCATTCCAGGATCTGTCGCTGAGAGAATTCAGGGGAAATCTGGTGGATGCCATCAAGGAATTACCGGAACAGGAACAGATGATTTTGTCCCTGTATTATGATGAAGAAATGAACCTCAAGGAAATTGGTGAAATTCTTGGTGTATCAGAATCCAGAGTTTCCCAGATTCGTACAAAAACCATCATCAAACTTCGCAGTATGCTGCGGGTTAACGAGGAAAAATAATGCAGGATGTGATTGTTGCTATTGAAGCTGTCATTGAAGAAATGGTCGAATTTCAGAAAAAGAAGGTCCTGAAAGTCGCAAACCAGATTGATCCGAGACTTACGCCTGAAGACATCCGTAACCCCCAGGATATCCCCGCCATTTACAAGGATGCGATGTTCAATTATGAAGATGGCATTCTCACAGGCTACCTCTCCATGCAAACCGCGGTTCGGGTAAAAATCAGGGAAATGCAATAAACCCCTCCTTCAGGCATTTCCACTTTGCTTAACACGCCTTAGACTGTATATCACGTGACTGCCAAAATTTTTGGCTAGTTCTGTCTGTCCCACATAATCACAGATAAATTTTTCAGAGCATTCCTGTTCGACACTCAGCAAAGCCGCGAATTGTTCGCTCACATAGATCAGGCCCGGAGCTGTGACCGCTTCGATCCGGGCAACCCGATTTACATGCGCACCATAATAATTGGTCCGGCCGATGAGGGGATCCCACCCTTTAAAAACTGGTCCCACATGCAGAGCAATCCGGATATTCATATTTGTCGGCATTCCGTATGCGGACCAATCGGTGTTGCACACAGATTCATTCAGTGCTGTCGCATAATGTGCCAGCGATTCTGCGGTATCCATAACAGCGAAAATGGCATCGCCCCAGGTGTTCAGAAAGGAGGGTTGTTCTTCAAGACGTTTAAGATCATTGGCGATTTTTTCCAGAAACTTAAAAATAAACTGTGGCGTGTCCTGTTCCCTGAGTTTGCTGTAGCCCACAATATCGGCAAACAAAAGCGTCTTGATGATTCGGCGGCAGAGCTGGTCATCTTCAGTGGTTTTCGGACTTTCCGGACGGTTGGATTCCACAATAACAGAATCAGATTGTGTCGTGATTGGCTTATGGGATTTTAGCAGTTCATCAATTCGGATCACATGCACGTGGTCTTGCTTCGACCAGCCGTTAATGATATCCGCTGTTCCGCCAACAAAAGCGGTTTTTACACCATCCCAGACCGTCAGCAGGTGCGGTTTGACAACCAGACTATCGGCTCTCAGGTTCGCAAAACCATGAAACAATTTTCCCGCAAAATTAAACAGGATTTCATCCCCCAGAAAAGGTTCTTCGGTTAAAAATCGAATGGACGCGGCCCGGTCGAGAACCGAGCGAAAACGTGTTACCCAATCGGCACCCGCATAGGCCACACTGGTATGAATAAAATCTTCAATGGCAAAGGGCAACATGATATTGACTTCCCAACCACGGGCCAGCATGGCTTCGGCAAACAGAATATCCGATCCGCAGGCGGCTGAACAGTATCCAATCACTGAATGGAAGCCATCTAAAAACGACTGGATTTTCCGTGTCACCTGAGCTTCAAGTTCCGCAGGAAAACGTGGAGCCTTGCGACCGGGACGGTCAAGCATATGACCGGTGAACTGCATCACAGTGGCTGGCGTCAGAATATTGAAAAGAATGTCCGGCACCAGGATCCCTTCCTTTTGCAGAAGAAACAGTTGTCGCCGTGATGAAACAATCCGTGAGGCGACACCATCCGCATGGTCCACTGCGTTGTGATAGGCTTGAATGGCTTTATCCCGCTCACCCAGAATCAGGCAGGCTTCGCCCATAGTTGCATAAATCCAGTACAAGGGGTCATTTTTATGGGACTCCAGGAGAGTCTGGCAGGTTTGGACCAGTTCAGTAGCCATTCGGCGCGCCTCATCCGGTTCACCTGTTAAAAATGCCATCGTGGAGGCATTGATGCCGGGCCATAATCCGGCTGTGATCTGATAGCCCCGCGTATACGCTTCACGTGCTCGTGTTGCCCAAACAGGGTTCCCCGTCCGATGCCATAAATCCTTATACGCCCGTCCCAGCAGTCCGGCCGTTTCTTCACCGCTGCGGGAATCTTTGCATTCATCCGTTGGTAAGAGGGGTTCCAGAATTTCCCTTGCCTGATTTGTCGCACCGGTCAGAATCAATGTCCGGGCCATCAACAGTTTGAACCAGATATGATTCGGATAGCGTTCCAGTGCGGTTCGTGCCATTTCACAGGCCTGGAAAAACCGTCCTTTTTCAATCAATCCGGTGATCTGACTCTGTATATCATCCACTTCATTTAGTTTTCCCATTCAGGTACTCCCTTCAATACAAATACACGTCAGTTCTGGTTGTGAGGGGCCACAGTGATGACAACTTTTCCTTTGTGCTGGCCTTCGCCATAATACCGGAATGCTTCAGGCACATCACTTAAAGTATAGGACTTCTCGTCGATCACAGGTTTGACCTTACCGGCTTCGAAAAGGTCATTCATATAAGCCAAATCCTTGTTTGGCTTCAAAATAACAACACACATGCGCTTTTTACTGAACAGTGAAATCAGCGGCCCTAGCAGAAAAACCTGGAAAATTTTTGCTGTATCGCCTCCAGCTACAACATAAATTCCATTGGGACTCAAAGCGCGCAGATATTCGGAAAGAGAACGATTCATCTTGTTGTCAAGAATCAGGTCATAACACTGCCCGTTCCGGGTAAAATCTTCTTTTTTATAATCAATGACATGGTCAAACCCCATGGAACGCATCATGTCCAGTTTCTCGGCGCTGTCCACGCCTGTCACCTCAGCCCCGAACAATTTGGCAAGCTGCACGCCAAAGGTTCCGACACCGCCACCGGCACCATTGATCAGGATTTTTTGTCCTTGTTGAAGATTCCCCTTATCCAGCAACCCCTGAACTGCCAGCATTGCGGCCTGCGGAATTGCCGCGGCTTCCTCGAAGGTCATGCTGGCCGGTTTCAGTGCCAAGGCTGTTTCACGAGCACAGACATACTCAGCAAAACCACCCCAGTTTCCGCTAAGATCCCCATACACTTCATCGCCAACTTTGAACTGTTTTACTTTTTTGCCCACCGCTTCAATGCGTCCGGCTATGTCAGAGCCGAGTATTTTAATTTTCTTGGGTTCGCGAAAACCGTTCTCAACGCGGTTGACAAACGGAATCCCCTGGAGAAGTTGCCAGTCCCAGTCATTGATGGAAACCGCATATACTTTTATTAAAACTTCCTCATCTTTGGGTGTCGGCTTTTCAATATTTTCCAGTTTAAGCTCTTCGTGTAATCCATATTGGGTGTAGACAATTGCTTTCATAATGATCCTTTCAGCGTGATGACTACATTTCCGGTTTTTTCACCTGTTCCCACATACCGATACGCCTCGATAATCTGTTCCAGCGGATATGTTCGATCAATCACAGGCTTGAATTTTCCTTCTTCCAGCAGTTTCTGAAGCAACAGGATGCTTCCCCGCAGATCTACAGGCATGGGAAATATGGTTTTTTTGTTGCCAATCAGTGGTTTTATGATCGGTGTGATCATTGGCAAAAAGATATTTTGAGACATGTAACCCAGATCGGAAGAAATATATGCGCCTCCGGGTTGAAGGAGATGTCGGCATTTGAAAAATGAGCTTTTACCCACCGTGTCGAACACATAATCATATTTTTGCTCAATTTTTGTGAAATCTTCTTTGGTATAATCAATGATCTGGCTGGCACCTAAGGACTTTATCAATTCAACATTTTTCGTGTTGCACACGGCGGTCACCTCCGCGCCAAAATATTTGAGCAGTTGCACTGCGGCTGAACCGATCGCTCCGGTCGCACCATTGACAAGCACTTTCTGCCCGCTGTTCAAATCAACTTTATTGATGAAATTATAGGCGTAATGCGCTCCCTCAAGACTGGCCGCGGCCTGCTCAAAAGTTATGTTGGCAGGAACTATAAACGCTTTGTTTTCCGGTATGGCTATGTACTGGGCATGAGAGCCTGAGCCCTGGTCATCAAACCCGAAAACTTTGTCTCCGATTTTCAGGGATGTCACCTTTTTTCCAGTTTCTTCCACGACACCGGCAAATTCAGTTCCGGGGATTATTTTTTTGGGTTTCAACAATCCTGTGACGATCCTGGCGAAAAAGGGTATCCCGCCAACAGTCGCGTAATCGGTGCGGTTGACCGTGGTGGCGTGTATCTTGATGATGACTTCATCATCCAGGGGAATGGGTTTTTCCATCTCTTGGAGTTCAAGCACATCGGGTGGGCCGTATTGGGTGTAGACAACTGCTTTCATAAGTATTTCTCCTGATTCTGCAACATTATCCAAAGCGGTCTGTTCTGTTTCATCCGCAATCCACGAATAGAGGATGTTCAACTATTTGTATGAATCATTAACACGCATTCGTAAAGCGGATTCATCTTCATGGTGACACCGGCGTTCAACAAAGTTAAAT
This sequence comes from SAR324 cluster bacterium, assembly GCA_015232315.1. Classification (NCBI taxonomy): domain Bacteria; class Deltaproteobacteria; species SAR324 cluster bacterium. Next base: position 29,964 of record JADFZZ010000011.1, read on the forward strand.
TGATTTTTCTGTAATTCAACATTGACCTCTGGACATCCAGTTCATATTTGTATATTTAGGGACCATAAGTATGCAATTCATTCCTGATCTCCCATTAAAATGATCCTTATGCCAGAAAAAAAATTTCCAAGAACCGCTAATAATCTGTTTGATTCACAGCATCAGGAGCAGGATTATCTGTATAAAATGCTGGATTTCACTCTGATTCTGGACAGAGTTGAAGATGAAAATCCCCACCTGATCCCATTTCTTTCAGAATTGTTGAGTCACATTGTGCCTGTTCTGGAAGTGGATGAAGTGGCTATCATTCTGAAAGATTATTCGTCCCAATTCTGGTTACCGTTGATGTCATGGCCTGTTTCTGAAGCCTTGCATAAGGAAACCGGATTGGATCTGATTATAGAAATGGCAGAAAACTGTTATACCCGCAAAGAAATAGGTATTCAGCAATTGCCTATGTTGAATGGCGGTGTGCTGGCATATCCGATCGTGTTCAATGATCATGTTTTGGGGGTGTTGTTTGTTTTTGTATTTGAGGCGTTAAGAACTCATGATGCGCACGAAGCCCTGATGCCACCCAAACTTCAAAAAGGAACCCCGGCATACAACCACCTCGTGCATTTGCTGTGGTACATCAATGAACTGGAAAATGATGCCATTGCGGAACGCATCGAAATGTCTGAAGCCCAATCCCTGTTTGCCAGATATATGTCACCGGAGGTCATGGCCAATGCGATTTATGATCGCAGACCTGTGAATCTTGGCGGGCAGGAGGCTGATGTGACCGTTTTATTCGCGGATGTCTGCGGCTTCACAAAATTGGCCGAAACCCTTTCTCCCACAACACTGGTGAATGTGATCAACACCTATTTTTCTCATTTGGTGGATATTGTATTCAAGTATGAAGGAACTTTGGATAAGTTTATCGGTGACTGTGTGATGGTCGTGTTTAATTCTCCGCTGAGTCCGCAGGAAGATCACCATGTCAGGGCCTGTATGACGGCGCTGGAAATGATGGATTGTGTCCAAAAACTGACAGCAAGTCCTGAGTTTTCCCCGTATCAGCTAAAAATGTCCATTGGCATTAATTCAGGCGTTGCCCTGTGTGGGAACATTGGTTCCAAAGACCGACTCGACTACACTGTTATTGGCAACAGCGTGAATATCGCATCCAGACTGGAAACCCATGCTGAGCCTTCTGAAATTCTGATCGGTGAATCGGTGTATGAAAAAATTGTGGGTGGTTTTGACTGTCAGCAAAAAGTGCCTGTAATGGTTAAAGGAAAAGACACGCCATTACCAATTTTCAGATTGCGGGGGCAACTTGCCTTGCCGGATGTCATTGCAGAGTTTCCCAAAAAAAATCAGGAACACCAGAAACAGTTTCTCGACGTATGTAATCTGCTTACGGTTCCAACAGAAATAGCACTATTGGTGGATATGCTGCCTTATAGTGACAGGGAAACAGGAATGAGAATCCTGAATCTTCTGGATAAAAATTTCTGTGTGGAAGCCGTGCCTTCGCTGGTGACATGGATTCAGACAGCAACGGATAATCATTGTCTGTCAAAAGCGATAAAAACCATTGGACTGCTCGGTGGAGCTCCCTATTATAAACATCTGATCCCTTTTCTGGAACACTCTGATTGTCGTGTTACCGCCAATACCATTGAAGCGATTGGTTTGACCAACTTCAAGGAAGGTTTCCAGATCATTGAACCGTTTCTTCAACATGAGAATCATCGCATCAGTCTTCAGGCGTCTATTTTGTATTGGAATGAAAACAGGGAAGCTGTGATGTCACGGTTTATGGATGCCTTGTTGTCGGATTCGTTCATGATTCAGCGGGCCGCGGTCATTTTGTTATCTGAAACACAGGCCCGGCATATTTTTGCGGCGTTTTTGGATAGATACAATGCTTTACCCCGGGAATCACGTGATCCTGTAAAGCAGATTTTTAATACGCATGAATCATTTCGAATTTTGAGAATACTGAATCATCTGGATTACTCTGCGGAAAATAATTTGCCACTGGTATCAGCCGAAACAGATTTTGGATTGCTCCAAAACTAAAATATCCCATTGATTAATAAAATTATCTGAAAGTTTTATATGCTTCAATCCTCATTACGCAGACGATTGTATGACCGGAAATTGTGTGAAATAACATGCTGTTTAACAGGCACTTCCAACAGTGTTGCCGATGTAAGCATGGTGAATATTTCACAGGGTGGGGGCGGTATTGTTTTGCCTGAAGATGCCATTGCCATAGATATCGGAAAACGCTTTCGAATCCAGCTTCCGTTACAACATCCGTATTTTCCCGTGTTGATTCTGGGGGTTGAAGTGGTCTATGTCCTAGAAAAGAAACGCGCAGGTCTGAAAATGATTTATAAAAATGTTCCCCCACCGGTGTTCATGCAGTTCATGGAATCCATTCAAATTGATTAAAATTTCTATTGATGCTGACACAGCCCCCCAAGGTATTTATCTTGAAAACGATAGAACTGAAAAAAGCACACCATACTAAATAATCTTGATCAGTAACTCATATTCAAATATCTGTATATCCATTTAAAAATATTTACAGTAACCAATTCTTGGAGAAGGACTATGCCCCTATATGATTACCGATGTAATGAGTGTGATAATGTGTTCACCGAACTGCGCTCCATGGCGCAAAAAGATGACCCCATCAGTTGTCCCGAATGTGGGCAAATGACGCAATCCAGGGAAATCAATCAGATAGCCATTGGTGGGAACTCTTCAAAATCAACGAGTCTTTCCGGATGTGGCAGTCGTGGATTCAGTTGAGCTTCGTGACTTTGGGGATCGTGTATCTCTATTCAAAAATTTGATAGTTCACATTTCTTGATGATGCCAGGGAACACCAATGATTACGGATGTTCCCTGAAAACTTACTTTTGTGTACAATTGCTCATGCGCTGGGTCATTTTTTCAGTGAATTTTTGGTGCTGTTCCTTGATTTCTGTGGCTTGAGCCGCAGTGATCGAACCGTCCTTTTCTGCTTTGTCAATCATTTTGATCAATTCCGTACTCATGGCCGTATGAAACGCAAGGTGATCCACCTTGTATTCAGCCAATAGTTCAGGCATTGGAGAATCCTTCAGTTTTTCCTGAATCTCGGCTTCCGGTTTGTCTATCATGCCTGCCAGAATTTTTGCGGCAACATTGTTATGTTCTGTCATCCACAACAAGTGCATGCCACCACCCATCATTCCCATCCCGGGGCCTCTCATTCCTCTTTTGCCTTTCCAATGCTGGCCGTGCATACCACGCTGCATTCCCATACAGGGTGGACCATCATTATTCATAGGGCAGTCGTCAGGTCCAACGGCCCAGACACTTCCAGCCGCAAGTCCGGTTGCGACCATCATAATTCCCATCCATTTGGTTAATTTTTTCATAAGACCTCCGAGAGTTGTTGTGTAATCAATACATGCCAGGTTGTTCCTGCCATGATTCAAGGTTACATGCAGAATGTGGAGAAATTATGGAGAAATCATGGAAAGAATATGAGGATTGATGCATGATTCTTAAATAGGGGTATCATGATTCTTACCTCATGATTCAAACCTGATACAGGAGCTGTTATATGCGGTTTACGTTGTTGTTTAAATTATTTTCCATCTTCTTCATGCTGTCGTTGTTGATAGTGTGTACCATGATCAGTGGAATGAAATGGTTCGGAAATCGACATTTTGAAGAGTATGTGGTTCGGCGTGAAATGGAACGTGTCGGCGAACTGGTAAAAACTTACTATGATTCCCAACAGGGCTGGGGAATATTTCAGCAGAGCCCGCACCTGTGGCATTGGGTTCTCAGAGAATCCAGAGAAATGGTTCCGGGAAGTGTGAATCCACCTTTGTTTCCGCCTCCGCCACCGGGAAATCGTTGGCAGCATCAACGTCACATGCGGTTTATGCAATCAGGTGTGACGCTGTATGATACACATCATGAAATTGTGATTGGTCCTGAATTGGTGGAACCGTTGATGGTTCCTGTGGAGCTCAACGACACGATTATTGGCTGGATCGGAATGAATAAGCGTGAGCCGCTGACACATCCTCTGGATGTTGGCTTTTTGAAGGAACAATCGGAAACACTCTATGTTTTTGGCAGCGGAATACTGCTCATGACACTGCTGGCATCGTTATTTCTTTCCCGGCATCTGTTGGCCCCTGTCCGTCAATTATCACATGGTACCAGAGAATTGACGCAAAGAAACTTCAAGGTTCGTCTGTCTGTAACCACCACTGATGAACTGGGACAACTTGCCGAAGATTTCAATCGAATGGCAGAAACCCTGAATCAATATGAACAACTGCGTCAGCAATGGATTTCTGACATTGCACATGAATTGAGGACGCCTCTTTCCATTTTACAGGGAGAAGTGGAAGCTCTGCAGGATGGTGTGAGACCGGTGGATTCCAAAACGTTATCTTCTCTGCATGGAGAAGTGTTACATTTGAACAAACTGGTTCATGACCTCCATGAATTGTCACTGGCAGACAGTGGTGAACTTTCCATGAACAAACAACGGATTGATCCAGTTCAACTTCTTCAGCGGGTGCTGACAACGTTTCATCCCAGGCTGGAAAAACAGGGCATACAGGTGCACAATGAACTGATGCCGCAATCCACAGTAACTGTCGATGCGGATGCGGATCGATTGATCCAGGTATTTTCCAATCTACTGGAAAACACATTGCGCTATACGGATGCGCCAGGAATTCTTTGTTTAAGGCAGTCGGTTACTCCTGAAAAATTAATGATTATTTTTGAAGACTCTGCACCTGGTGTTCCAGATGAATCAATTCCCAGGCTTTTTGACAGACTCTATCGAGTGGATGTTTCCAGAAATCGTCAAAACGCGGGCAGTGGACTTGGACTGGCTATTTGTAAAAGTATCATGGTGGCGCATGGCGGGACCATTGAAGCAGGTCATTCTGACTTGAATGGACTCCGGATTGAATTATCGGTGCCACACACATGGAAACCTTTGAGCGAAGGATCTTGAAATGTCAGCACCATACATTCTGATAGTGGAAGATGAACCTAAAATAGCCCATTTACTCAGGGATTACCTGCGCAAAAATGGTTACAACGTCATTTGTGTCAGTCAGGGCGATCATGCGCTGGCACAGATTCGTCGGCAGGAACCCCAACTGATGCTGCTGGATATAATGCTTCCTCAAATGGATGGACTGGAAGTTTGCCGTCAGGTCCGGAAATTCTCATCGCTACCGATCATCATGCTAACTGCCAGAGTTGAGGAACTCGATCGGATTCTAGGGCTGGAAATTGGTGCGGATGACTATATCTGCAAGCCCTTCAGTCCCAGAGAAGTGGTGGCCAGAGTGAAGGCCGTTTTACGGAGAAGTCTGTTACCGGAAATTCAGAGACAACTGGTGGCCGGGCCTGTGGTGTTGGATGAACTTTCACGTGAAGTGAAAATCAATGACGTTCTGTTACGTCTCACCCCAAGTGAGTTTGATCTGTTGCGCGTGTTGATGTCATTTCCCAATCGAGTATTTTCCCGAAGCGAACTGGTCAATCACATTCAGGGATATGATTTTGACGGCTATGAACGAACGATCGACAGTCACATCAAAAATCTGCGCAAAAAAATGGCTGAAATTCTACAGGAAGAATGGATCATTTCTATTTATGGAGTGGGCTACAAACTCAATGATCCACACAAATAACTGGGACTGTTCAGACGCTTGAATGTGGTCTCTTTGAGTTCTCTCTTCGTTCGAACTGACACGACGCGTTGCTGAAAGTGTTACCCTCTTCAGGTTGTTGATTAATCCGGTCGGTTGTAACCATTTTTTTCGGGGCGATGAAAGCGTTGCCCACTCATTGAAAACTCTCCCTTTGTTGCAGCAGGTTCATGCCTAGCTGGAAACATTTTTCCTTACAGCAGGTTTGTAATGATGTGATTTAATGGGGTTTGAAAGGCTTTTAGGCTTGTATGTATAATGCTTCCAGAGTGGTGCACCCGGAGCGATTCGAACGCCCGACCTTTTGAACCGCAATCAAAAGCTCTATCCAGCTGAGCTACGGGTGCATTTTGTGGCGGAGAGAGAGGGATTCGAACCCTCGGAGCGAATAATTTCACTCAACAGATTAGCAATCTGCCGCTTTCGACCACTCAGCCATCTCTCCGTATTTCTTTTCCTGGCGGAGGGGGAGGGATTCGAACCCCCGGTACTTGCGCACAACGGTTTTCAAGACCGCCGGTTTCAACCACTCACCCACCCCTCCTGAGGCAAAAGTAAACAGAGTTGATACATGACAGCGTGATAGATTGCAAGGTGTTTTTTTAAGTTTGCGCAACTCTTTTTTTTAACGGCTCAGAGCATCCATGGCGTCTTCTTCCGACGGATAAATATTGATAATTAGGTCCAGCTTACTCATTTTGAACACTTCAATATGAGTATCACTCAAACAGCATAAACCAAACTTCAGACCTTGCTGAGTCGTTCTCTTATAAACTAAAATCAATGTACCAAGTAACTGAGAATCAATGAAATTGACTTTTTCGAAATTTAGAATCAACCCTTTGAATGTATGCTTTGAGTCGCTCAACAACTGGTCTACATATTTTTTTATGAGATCTTTCAATTCCCAAGTAAAGATTTCATCTATATCAATAACACAAATACCATTTGTAATTCCATGTTGCAGTGGCATTAGAACTCCTTGAGAATAAGCTGAATTTACAGGTTAGGCCATACATAGTATTTTTCTTATAAGAAAGGCAAGTGTTATGCTAACAGAATGGCTCAAAAGTTCCCCCTTGATTATTGGACATCGTGGATATTGTGCGCGTTTCCCTGAAAACACATTATCTTCATTCAATGCTGCAATCAAGGCTGGAGCGCAGATGATTGAACTGGATGTGACCTTCAGCAAAGATCGGCGCTTGATGGTGATCCACGATGAAACTCTGGATCGCACTACCAATGGAACAGGTCAAATTCAGCATCATACCCATCAAGAATTAAAACAACTGGATGCCGGGAGCTGGTTTTCAGAGATGTTTTCAGGAGAAAAAATCCCTGACCTGGAAGAAGTTTTTGACATGGTCCAGCAGAATTGTCTGATCAACGTGGAAATCAAACCTGAAGCATTTGAAATCTCTGATGGCACACAAACCATCGAACAAATGGTGATTCAGTTGATTGAAAAATATCATCTTGAAGAATCCATCCTTATTTCCAGTTTTGAACATCGCTTGTTTCATCGCATACAGCACCGGGCACCCTATTTACGTCTAGGGTTGTTGCATGATCCTGAAATTCATCCTGAAATGACAAAACTATGTCGGCATTATCCAGTCCATTCCTGCCACCCGGATGCAAGAACACTCAGGGCAGAGGATATCACAAGCTTACATGAGCAGGGGCTGAAAGTTTGCCCATATACGGTCAATAATGAAGATGAAATGAAGAAATTGTTGTCATGGGGGGTGGACGGGATGTTTACTGACGATCCTGTCCGATTACTGCAGGTGATTGGGGGTTAATCTTCAGAACCTTTGAGCAGTTCAGCCTGATAGTTGGTTCGTAGTGCTTCAACTACGGGATGGAGGTAGCCTTCCATGATATGTTCCAACTGATATAAGGTGAGATTGATCCGATGATCTGTCAATCGGCCTTGTGGAAAATTGTAAGTCCGGATTCGCTCACTTCGGTCTCCCTTGCCCACCATCAGTCGTCGCTGTTCGCTGGTCTCTGACATTTGGGTTTCCATCTCAAGATCATACAATCTGGCTCTCAATACCTTGATTGCCTGATTTTTATTTTTTAACTGAGATTTTTCATTCTGGCATGTCACGACCAAACCTGAAGGAATATGTGTGACACGGACAGCCGAATCTGTTGTATTGACCGATTGCCCTCCTGGTCCAGAAGAACGGAACACATCAATTCTCAGATCTTCAGGATTGATATCAATTTCCACATCTTCGACATCAGGCAAAACAGCGACAGTAGATGCGGATGTATGAACACGCCCTTGTGTTTCAGTTTTGGGAATACGTTGAACACGATGCACCCCTCCCTCAAACTTCAAATGGCTATACACATCTTTGCCATGAATGGACACAATGATTTCTTTAAATCCGCCAATATCTGTTGGACTTTCATCAATGACTTCATAGCGCCATCCGTTCAATTCTGCAAATCTGATATACATCCTGAATAAATCACGGGCAAACAATGCGGCTTCATCGCCACCTGTTCCTGCACGAATCTCTATGATCGTATCCCGAGCATCATCGGGATCTTTAGGAATAAGCAAAAATTTGATCTGCTGTTCAAGATGATTGAGTTCTTCTTCAAGAGCAGGAATTTCCTGCTCAGCCATGCTCCGCATTTCCGGGTCTTCCTGGGAATTTCCCAGGATTTCACGGTTGCCCTCCAGATTTTTTTCAATGGCCGTATATTTATCAAAGACTTCTACAATCCCGGCAATATCAGAATGTTCTTTGGTGAGAGCCTGATATCGTTGTTGATCCGCATGAACATCAGGCTGACTGAGAAGAACGTTGAGTTTTTCAAAACGTTCTTTAATGGCGGTAAGCTTGTTCAGCATACTTTTTTTGATGATTAGCGATTATAACGTTTTTTGAATTTGTCAATCCGTCCAGCGGAATCAAACATTCGACCTTTTCCACTGAAAAAGGGATGACATTGAGAACAGATTTCAAGATTGCGGTCACCACCCAACACAGAGTGAGTCTGAAATACGGCGCCACAGGTGCAGGTGAAAGTTGTAGGCTGATAATTAGGATGAATATTAGGTTTCATAATCTCCTTTCCATCAAAACAGATTAATCGTTGAATAAAAAATTATTTGTCCATCATGTCGAGAAACTCTTCGTTCTTTTTGAATTTATTAAGTTTTTCCTTAAGAAATTCCATGGTTTCCACCACATTGAGCTGAGACATCACTTTACGGAGAACCCAGATCCGATCCAGATCCTGCTTTGGAATCAGCAACTCTTCTTTACGAGTACTGGATTTATTGACGTCAATTGCCGGGAAGGTGCGTTTCTCCACCAGTTTACGATCCAGCACAAGTTCCATATTTCCGGTTCCCTTGAATTCCTCAAAAATAACTTCATCCATCCGACTGCCTGTATCAATGAGAGCTGTCGCAATGATGGTGAGTGAACCACCTTCCTCAACATTTCTGGCAGCACCAAAAAAACGTTTGGGTTTATGAAGTGCATTGGAATCCACACCACCGGAAAGAATTTTTCCACTGGGAGGAACAACGGAGTTGTAAGCTCTGGCAAGTCGGGTGATGGAGTCCAGTAAAATGACAACATCCCGTTTATGTTCCACCAGACGTTTTGCTTTTTCGAGAACCATTTCAGCAACCTGAACGTGACGTGTCGCGGGTTCATCAAAGGTAGAGCTGATCACCTCACCGTTGACTGAGCGCTTCATATCCGTCACTTCTTCCGGACGTTCATCAATCAGCAATACAATCAGATCAATTTCAGGATTATTGACAGTGATGCTGTTCGCAATGGATTGAAGAATCATTGTCTTACCGGTTTTAGGCGGTGCCACAATCAGTCCACGCTGGCCTTTACCGATGGGCGCGATCATGTCAATAATACGCGTGGTCGGATCCTCATATCCACGTTCCAGATTGATACGTTCTTCAGGATATAATGGTGTGAGGTTGTCAAACAGAACTTTATCAATGGACATTTCCGGTGGTTCAAAGTTGACATCTTCCACCTTGAGCAACGCATAATAACGTTCACTTTCCTTGGGGGGACGAATTTGACCAGAAATAGTATCACCCGTCCGCAGGTTGAATCGGCGTATTTGAGAGGGAGAGACATAGATGTCATCCGGACCTGGCAGATAATTGTAATCGGGGGCTCTTAAAAAGCCAAATCCATCGGGTAGTGTTTCCAGAACGCCTGAGCCATAAATCACTCCATTCTGACGAGTTTGGGCCTGCAGTAGCGCAAAAATCAGTTCCTGCATACGCATGCTGCTTGCATTTTCAACGTGATATTCCCTGGCGATTTTCAGCAGATCAGGCAGTTCCTTACGTTTCAGTTCTACAAGATTGAGCGTGGCAGGATTTTCGCCTGTGTTTACAGACTCGTTATTGCCCTGATCATTGTTTGAGTTTTCTGTATTCTGATTGTGGTTGGAATATTGATGGGAATTCCGAGTCCCTCGGCGAGCGGGTGGTTGATTTCTCATATAGGCGGATTTGCTTTGAATGTCGCAAGTTGGGCATTTAGGAATTTATGCCGAAATTTGAAAAACAGGATTTCACTTGAAGAGGAGTTCCAGAACTAAACAGGGGACTTGGGAAAATTCATGTTGAGTGGAACATTTACTAATGTGGTATCTCAAGCCAAGGCGATAGAGAAACACCAATTCCAAAGGAATGTCAAGAATTTTTTAATGACACAAGACGCTCCAGATTCAAGTACTGGCCCTTCTCTAACAAACTCAATTTAAAAGCACAACCCCTATTTGCGTTCTCCTTGAGAATCTCCACATTTTTACACGACAGAGAGCCTGCGCACAGGACTTTTGTGCACCTCACACAACTGTATAATCAATTGTTCAAACTCAGTTTTAATCTGTGTTTCGTTTAGTGGATATCTCAACCTCAAAGTCACCCGCCATTCGGCATCCGCAGGATGTGGGTAAATTCCCAGGCGAATTTCCGGCCATTGTTTGGAAAATTTTTCAACAACATGGGCAATCTCTCCTTCTGACATCATCATGGAAACTTCTTCCATTGCCCATATTGAAGGCTGAAACTGTTTCAGGCAATGTTCCAGCGCAAACGTCGTCATGAGTTTGAGCATTTGTGGAAATCCGGGAAACGCATAAATGCCTTTGATAATAAACCCCGGAGCGCCCAAAGGATTGGGAAGCAGTTCACAGCCATGAGGCAAATGTGCCATCCGTTGTCGTGACTCATTGAAGCGATCACCATAACGTTGCCTCAGAATTTCAAAACATTCTTCATGGACAGTCAGTGCGACACCGGCACCTTTGGCGATTCCGTCCCTGGTACAATCATCATGCGTTCCGCCAATGCCCCCTGAGACGAATATTGGAAAATATTCCTGATTCAGCAAAAGATTCATCCAATGAGCAATAATCTCAACGCTATCAGGCAATGTCATGGTGAGTTGAGCAGGAATCTGCTGTTTCCTGAATAGTTGAATGAGCCAGGCCTGATTGTCATTCACCTGATCGCCCCAGAGGATTTCATCACCCACAGTGATGATCGCCGGCTTGATATTCATCTTTTCTGCTCCTTATCAACAATAATGTTTACAAACTGGTTTCACTGAAATATAGACAACAATGATTTGTTTTTATCGAGAAAAAGCCATCTCATGAGTTAAATATTTTTGAAACAACCTTTACCTTTCCCCATAAAAAAAGTATGGGAATGGCTAACATATGCTTTGAGGACAAACCAATCTTTTTTTTTGAGGAACGCTATGGCTCAAAATTTAGAAAAACATATTTTACTTGTGGATGATTCCTCCATGATTCGCAAAAGCATCCGAAATATTCTCAAACAGGCAGGATATGAGAATATCAGTGAAGTGGATGATGGTGAAAAAGCCTGGAAATTTGTCAAGTCCCAGACCGTTGATCTGGTTATCTCGGACTGGAAAATGCCCGTAATGACAGGTCTTGATCTGTTGAAACTGATCAGAGGTGACGAACAGACCAAACACATCCCCATGATGATGTTGACCGCGGAAGCGTTGAGTACGTCTTATGTTGACGCAGTTCGGGCAGGTGTGAATGCCTATCTCACAAAGCCTTTTGAACCACATCAGGTGCTGGAAAAAGTACAAAAAATACTGGAATGATGAAGGCCATTACTGTGAATCGCGATTAGCAAACACGATCAGGCGCGAATATCCAGGTATCCGTTGATAGGTGTCTGAGGCTTCCAGTTGTCTCAGACACAAAGAAAAATCATTAATTTTGTAATGCCCCAGATCGGTTGAAAGAACAATATAATCTATCTTCAATGTAGCGGTAAAACGGCTGTTTTCTACGGAACAATCTTTCCCCTCATGTTGAACAAAGGCTTGAATTTCTCGTCGATTGAAGTGTGGCCCCAAGGCATCCTGCACTGCTATTCTTGTTGATGGACTCAATGTTTTTTCGAAAGCATGCACTTCTTGGTATGCCTGCCATTCAGGTGCCCCCGGAAGAACTTTTTGCAGAAGTTTCATGTTGCTGTTAGGCCATAACGCAACCCACCCCGCAAACCACAAAACGAAGCCTGTCCAGAATTTTCTGGAGGCCCTCCATCTTTCCAGAATTTTTTCGGGCTCGAGATCTTTCAACAGATAAATCATGGACAGCATGAGCAAGGTGGAGGGAATGTCATCATAATGATAATGGCTGGAAAACATGGCGACTTTTCCGGCAATAAGATTGATCCCGATTGCCGGTCCGGCCAGAATGCCTTTTCTCCAGTAGAATAAGGGCAAACCAGCCAACGGATAGATCAACTTGATCGAATAAATCAGCTTTTGATCCCATTGAAACCATAAATTGATCATCCGTTCCGGTGATTTGTCCACCATCTGAAAATGATTAAAAAACGGCATCACATAGAACATGATCGCAATCATAGCCAAGATCCCTCCGACAAACAGAATCCAACCCGTTTTGATATTCTGCCGATTGACAATCATGAAGATCCCAATTCCAATCCATACAGAACCAGTACTTTCCTTCAATCCCAGAATAAACACCATGCTCCCCCAGAAACGCAGCCAATGTCGTTGCTGGACACAGATCATGGAATAAACAATGGCGGGTGGCGCAAGCGAAGTGACCTGAAATTCATAGCGCATACTGCTCACGACCGGTGTATAAAATAACAACCACAGACTCCCCAGAAACAGACTGACCAGCCACGCTTTGTTTTCTGAACGGTAAATCAAATAAGACAGTCGGTAAAACAATACCGGGGTGAACACATACGCCAATGTTTTAGCGAGCATGAGCCAGTGAATTGAGGGATATATTTTATAAAGTGGAGCAAGAACCCATAAAGAGGGCGTGAAATGATCAGCGAGATTGTGCTCATTGAAGTAGGACAGATAAAAATCACCCCGGGATAAATTATAAAGAATATTGCTGTAGATTCCAGAATCCCAGATATGCAACTGAAACGAATAATATTTCAGGATGGAAAAACACAACCAGACCAGACTCTGCAATATCAGCACTAAGATCAGTTTGCGTTTTCCCGACTCAGAAACACACCAGTCCATCATCTGTTTAAGGCTTTGTTCCATAACAACTGTCTGGTTTTGCTGAATCAGGTACAGCGAATAGATAAACCAGAACAGGACGGGCAACAGGAACAGATCATCGCCCCCTGCGCCAAGCCACCAGATCAGAGTGAAAATGGACAGCAAAACGAACCATCCATAGCGTTTATTGGAAGATTGAGGCTTCCGTATGAGGGTGATCATCTGGTCAACCAAATTTTACCGTTTTATGGAGACGTGATTCGATCAGATGGGACAGGCATTGATAAAATTCAATTTGCTCTGCCTCCGCAAACCATATACCTTTTGTTTCCTGATATTTGAAATGCCAGCCTTTTCCATTTCCGGCCAACCAGAGTTCCTGAATCGCCTTCTGGGTATTCATCACAATTTTGGGACCTCCGGCTTCAAATAAAATTTCCAGTTTGTCACTGGTCTGGTCAAAATCAATTTCATCTTCAAAATCTTCTAGTTTATCCTGTACCTTTTTGAAAGCGATGTTGGTTTGTTTCAGATATTCTTTGTTTTCCATAATAACCTCTGTTAAAAGAAAATTGAATTGGCACGGATTATCCGTTGAAATCTTCGGGATGCTGAAGATAGTGTCCAAGCAGGGAAAGACGATCGTTGCCAAAAAACATGGTATCGTTCACAAACATGGTTGGAGCCCCAAAGGCGCCCCGTTGCACAGCATTTTCAGTTGTCTGTTTCAGTTGTTCCTTCACCTGGTCCTGTGACGCAAGAGCAAGGTTTTCTGGTCCAACTATCGATTCCAGAATATCCGCGTTGCTGATGTCCAGTCCATTGACCCAATAGGCCTGAAACAATTTGTGCGACATGGTTGTACATTCAGCTTCAGGAAGTGCTGTCAAAATTCGCATGGCCAGCAAGGTATTCACTGGAAAGTGCACTGGAAAATTAAAAGGAACCTTGTAGTAGGATGCCCATAGTTTTAAATCCCGCAACATATATTTCCTTTTGGCTGGCAATGATGCCGGAGGCTGGTTTCCTGTTGCTTTGAAAACTCCGCCAATTAAAAATGGACGCCATTGTACCTTGGCATCAGCCTCAACCACGACCTGATCAATCCTTGTGGATGCCAGATAACTGTAAGGACTTACAATGTCATAAAAAAATTCAACAACTTGCATGATGTTCCTCTCGCTAAAAAGACGATTCACATAAAGGCCGTTATGAGACCCTATTTCTGGACTGGAAAAAATACGCATGGCCATTCTGTCGAAGGTACCCTGGAATGTAAAACCCTTCAGGAAGGACGCCTTCAATTAAACCAGAAAGATATTTTTGATGTCCAGTTTTTTTCTGTTTCACCTCACTATCAGGATATCTTGCTGACAGATGAACACTTGCTTGATTTTCTCGAAACCCTGTCAGGATTGCTGGCCTCAGGGATGGACCTACTGAATGCCCTGGAGTTCATTATTCGTTATCACAAACACACACAATTCCGATTCATCCTGAGCCTTGTCAGCGATCAACTCCGTTCTGGCAAATCCATGGGTGAAGCCTTTCAGACATTTGCCTGTTTTCCACCAATGCTGACTTATCTCATTCAGGTTGGCGAAGTGTCAGGGCATTTGCCTGATGTGTTGCGGACTCTGGTCGAGTTTTACACATTTCGCAGAAATACCGCACGGGAGCGGAGTCGGTTGCTACGTTATCCATTGATGGTTCTTGGCGTTGGAACCATCCTGGTCCTCGGGATTCTCATTTATATCATTCCCCGTTTCAAAAGGGTTTTCAGCATCATGGGCGATGACCTGTTCTGGCTCACCCAGATCATGGTATCCGCCAGCAACACTATCCTGAATCATCCTCTGGCGGTTATTTGTGGAAGCCTGTCCCTCCTCATGACCACTAAATATCTGCTTAAATGGTTTGGTCCCCAGGCTATGTCACTGTTACCATCAGGATATTGGAAAAACTTTCTATTGCTGACCTATTCACGGTCTATGTCCATCATGCTCCATTCAGGGGTGCCGTTAACCGAAGCCATACGACTGACAGAATCCCTGTTTCCAGAAACAAAACAGCATCAGATTCATCAGATTCACAGGAAAGTATTCGAGGGAGAAACGCTGGAATCCGCCTATAGATCTTCGTCAATGTTTACACAGGAATTCGTTCACCTGGTGGCATTGGGGGAATCCAGCGGCTATTTGGCGTCTTCGTTTGAACGCATTGCCGCATTTTATCAGAACCATTGGGAAAAGCAGACACAACGGTGGACACTTCTGCTGGAACCACTGGTCATGACGCTCCTATCCACAGTCATCTTCATGGTGTTGCTCTCTATTTATCTTCCCGTATTTAAAATGGCCGAGTATTATCACTAGGTGTCAAAAAATTGATCTTTGATGTTCCACCTGATTTGTGTTTTATCCCGTAGGGGCAGACCTGTGTGTCTGCCCGGGATCAGGGCCAATGTTGTCAACTTAAGACGTTCTTCGCCTGGGAATCCCCCTTTTCAAAGGGGGAATGGGGGATTTAACGCTCAGAATTACATCCCCCTAACCCCCTTGAACCAAGGGGGAATTGAAACACAGCACCATTCAGAATGCTTAAGTTGATGACATTGGGATCAGGGCGAACACACAGGTTCGCCCCTACAATTTGTGGACGAAAATATGACCACCCCCAAATAATGAAGGCTGAAGGTCAACGGATGACCCAAAGTTTTATTGACAAAAAGACTTTAAATCTGACATTTTTAAACTACCCGAGGGGGTCTGCCCCTACAATTTGTGGACGAAAACAGGATCAACGTCAACCCGATCCACTCCGGATTCACAGGTCAGGTGAAGAATCCGTCAATCAATAAGTGCTACAGTATCCTGGAGACCTGGCTAACCACACACTTCTATCCACTTTGTAAGGTGCTTATGTCTGATCTGAAAGTTTTGTTTATCGATGATTCGGAGAATGATGTCCTTCTGATCGTTCGGGAACTCCGCAAAGGTTTCAGGAATATCCACTATGAGTTTGTTTCGACTCAAATTGATGTGAACGCGGCCTTTGACAAGGAATGGGATGTGGTATTGTGTGATTATAACATGCCCCAGATGGACCCCTATCGGGCACTTCAGTTGATGCGGAAGAACGGCAAAGAAATTCCGTTCATCGTTATTTCCGGAGCCGTTGGTGAAGAAATCGCGGTGGATGTCATGCGTGCAGGTGCTAAAGATTATCTGATGAAAGACGCGCTGACACGATTGATTCCCGCAATCCAGCGTTGTCTTGAAGGTCACGCAAATCAGCAAAAGAAAAAAGAAATTCAAAAGGAACTGGCAGAAAGTGAAGCCAAACTCAGAGTGATTACGGACTCTGCCAAAGATGGAATCGTCATGCTGGATCCTCAAGGTCGAATCACGTTCTGGAATCCTGCCGCTTCAGAAATATTCGGAATATCCGCAAACGATGTATCGGGAAAGAATTTTCACGCCCTGTTTGTACCGGAAAAATACCATAAAGAATTTCATGAAGGCTTCAATCGTTTTCACCAGACAGGGAAGGGAAAGTTGATTGGCAGTACCATGGTGGTGCAAGGGTTAAAACAGGATCAATCGATTGTTCCCCTGGAAGTTTCAATCTCCGCTGTACAAATAAACGGAGAATGGAATTCTGTCGGTATTATCCGGGATATTTCAGAAAGACAACGCCGGGAAGAGGAATTCAATCGACTGGCAATGGCGGTTGAGCAGGCCTCAGAATCCATTGTTATCACGGATATTGCGGGAAAGATTCAATATGTCAATCCCGCGTTTGAAAAAATATCCGGTTATTCACGCAATGAAGTGATTGGAAAAAATCCGAAAATTTTAAAAAGCGGCATTTATGAGGAACCGTTTTATTCCGAGTTGTGGAATACCATCCTGTCTGGTCAAGTCTGGCACGGAATTGTCACCAACAAAAAAAAGGATGGCTCTTTCTATGAGGAGAAAATGACTATTTCTCCAGTGCGGAACCACGAGGGGCAAATTGTTAACTTTGTCGCGGTGAAATATGATGTAACCCTGCAACGGCAAATGGAAAAACAACTTCAGCAAACACGAAAGATGGAAGCTATCGGAACTCTGGCAGCAGGCATCGCTCATGATTTCAACAATATGCTACAGGGGATCATCGGCTATGCGGATATTGCCATGGAGAGCCTTCCCATACAGAGTAGGTTGACAAACTACATGGAGCAGATTTTGAAGGCCGGGGGGAGGGCCGCCGATCTGGTCCGACAGATTCTGACTTTCAGCAGGCAGACCGAAGAGGAAAAAGCGCCTTTGCTGATCACGCCACTCATCAAGGAAAGTCTAAAATTTCTCCGGGCGTCTCTGCCATCCACCATTGAAATCAAAGACAACCTTTCCTCCGCATGCAGGCCTGTTCTGGCAAATCAGTCTCAAATTCATCAGATCATCATGAACCTTTGTACCAATGCCGGCTATGCCATGCGCCAGAACGGGGGCATACTTGAAGTTGATCTGTTTGAAACAGACCTGGATCACTTTTTTGAGTCCGTTTATAATGTCAGGCAGGGCACCTACCTGCAACTGGTGGTCAAGGACACCGGAGTCGGGATTCCTGAAGAATTACATGATAAAATTTTTGAGCCTTTCTTTACCACAAAACCACAGGGTGAAGGCACCGGAATGGGGTTGTCCATGGTTCACGGGATTGTTCATAACCATGGGGGAACCATTGTTTTTGAGAGTAAAGTCGGGCAGGGAAGTACCTTCAATATTTATTTGCCCATTATTGAAAACAATCACCCTGAGGTTGAACAGGATTCAACAGAAGTTTTGACAGGCTCCGAGCATATTCTGGTTGTGGATGATGAACACACGTTGGGGCAATTATTACAAATTCAGTT
This sequence comes from SAR324 cluster bacterium, assembly GCA_015232315.1. Taxonomy (NCBI): domain Bacteria; class Deltaproteobacteria; species SAR324 cluster bacterium. The sequence goes on from JADFZZ010000011.1 coordinate 48,188, forward strand.
ATCGGTGTTTGGGTATCAGGTAACTGTTTTTCAAAACAGTCTTGAGGCGTTCCAATGTTTCAGTCAGTCACCCCAGATTTTTGATCTGGTGATCACAGATCTGACAATGCCCATTATGACAGGGGATGTCCTTGTTGAAAAAATACGGAGCATCCGTCCTGACCTGCCAGTGATTTTAATGTCTGGATTCAATCAAATATTCAGTCAGGAACAGGCCAAGGCTATAGGGATCAAAAGTTATCTAAAAAAACCGTTTCAACTTCAAAAACTAGGTGTTTTGATCAGAACCATTCTGGATGATAAAAAAAACTGACGCAACCGAGTCCTGGCTTTGTTTCCCGCTTTTGGTTTTGTACTGTAGAAGCCAGGATCGTTTAATTTTCTGTTTGGTATGGTGGGTAGGTTGGGTAGAACGAAGTGAAACCCAACAAAACTCGAAGGGTTTCGCTAATGCTCTCCCCTGCCTACGCATCCTTTTGAGGCAGAAAATGACCAACCGGAAAAATTACATTTTATAACCTGTTCATTCAGGAATTTTTAACCAGGAGAAACTATGAGAATCTTATGTCTGGAAGATTCTGAACTGGATGCCGAACTGATCTGTGAACAACTCCTTGAATCAGGCTATGAGATTCAATTTGAGCGTGTTTTTACCGAAAAAGCATTTATCGAAAAAATTCTGGAGAAGCATTACGACATCATTTTATCCGATTATAATCTCCCGGGTTTCAGCGGTCAAATTGCCTTGAAACACGCACAAGCCCATTGTCCCAAAGTCCCCTTTATTTTTGTTTCGGGTGCCATTGGCGAAATCCGTGCGGTAGAACTGCTCAAACAGGGCGCACTGGATTATGTACTCAAAAACCAGATGGAAAAACTTCCCTTTGCAGTACGTCGTGCCCTGGAGGAAGTACAGGAGCTTGAATCCAGGAGAAAAGCCGAAGAGGCGTTGAAACGAAATGAAAAATTACTCAATGAAGCACAGCACATCGCTAAAATGGGAAGTTATGAAACAGACCTGATCCACAATTACTGGGAAGGATCGGATGAGTTTTATAATATCTTCGGATTTACTGAAAAACGTAGATACACCGTGGAAGAATTTCAGTCGATTGTGCATCCTGATGATTATCATGAAGTGATGACTGTTTTCGCAGAATGCCTGGCAACCCGCAAGCCGTTCAATCATGATTATCGCTGTGTCCATCAGGTAACCGGCTCAACCATCCATGTGAGCAGTCGTAGCCAGATCCTGTACAATGACGCCGGGCAGCCAATCAAGGTTTTTGGTATCAAGCAGGACATCACGGAACGCAAACAAGTGGAAGAAGAATTAAAGCAGGCCAGGGACATCGCCGAAAAAGCCAATCATGCCAAAAGTATGTTTCTGGCCAACATGAGCCATGAACTCCGTACTCCGCTGAATCCGATTATCGGTTTTTCAGAGCTTCTGGCCACGGATCAGGCGATCCCGGCAGAACAACGAAGCTGGATTTCCATTGTCCGGCAAAGTGCCAAAGAGTTGCTGGCCTTGATCAATGATGTGCTGAGTCTGTCTAAGATTGAATCAGGCAAAGTTGAACTCAACTGGTCTGATGTTCGCATCTCCCCCCTGATTGCCCATGCCCTTGAAACAGTCAGACCGTTGATCAAGGAAAAGCAAATCGAGTTGCGCTATCAAATTCAGGAAGGAACTCCGGATTTGATTTTTACGGATGTCGTTAAACTGAAGCAGGTGTTGTTGAACCTGTTGAGCAATGCCGTAAAATTCACCCACGTTGGATTGATTGAGCTTCTGCTTGGACAGGAGGTCGTGAACTGGGGCAAGGACCTTGACGAACCAACCGGGAAAGCACTCCATTTTTGTGTGCGGGATACTGGCGTGGGAATTGATCAGGAGAAGTTGGCTGAAATATTTGATCCCTTCGTCCAGGTTGATCAATCCTTCACCCGTAAATATGGGGGGGCTGGACTGGGACTGTCCATTTCCCGGAAGATCATTGAAAAAATGGGCGGAACCATTTGGGTTGAAAGTGAATTGAACAAGGGGAGCGCGTTTCATGTCACCATTCCGTTGCATGAGAAATTGCCTGATAATCTTTATGAATTCGGGACGAAGGCGCAATCTTCCCCTAAAACAGGCACCCAACCACTGCATATTCTCGTGGTTGAAGATGATGAAGCAAACAAGGTGTTGATTGAACATTTATTAAAAATGGATGGTCACACCTTTAATTTTGCTGTGGATGGTCCCATGGCTCTTGAAAAACTGGAACATGAACAGTTCGATCTGGTGCTGATGGACATCCAGATTCCAAAACTCAATGGCCTTGAAGTGACCAAAATGATACGGAAAAAAGAACAGGGAACCGATCGGCATATGATCATTGTGGCTCTTACCTCCTACGCACTGACTGGAGACAAGGATTTTTTTATGAACCAGGGCATGGATGATTATCTCGCCAAACCGCTTGCTCAAAGTCTGCTGAGAGCTGTGTTGAAACGCTGGGCAGGAAAGTCCGGAAAAAACTAGTGAATCATGTCCATTTTCAGGAGAAATTTATGTGGAAGATCGTCTTGATGGTGTTGCTGACAATGCTTGTTGACAATGGTTTACAGGCACAGGAAGTTGAGGTTGTGACCACTGATTTTCCGCCATTTCAAATGCAGGAAGATGATAAGGTGATTGGCATCACAACCGATTTGGTTCGTGCTGTTATTCAGAAAACAGGCATCAGGGCAACCCTGGGTCTTTATCCCTGGAATCGGGCCTATGAACGAGCCTTGAACAATCCGAACATCCTGATTTATTCAATCGCGAGAACACCTGAACGGGAACCACTCTTCAAATGGGTGGGAACCATTGCCCCGTTCAATGTTTATTTCTGGAAACTGAAATCACGCACTGACATTGTCCTGAACGACCTGGAGGATGCCAAAAAATATAAAATCGGCGGAGTGCTGTCGGATGTCAAAACACAGTATCTGATTAAAAAAGGCTTTGGCACAGGAACCCGGATTGAAACAGTCCATGGGGATCATCTCAATTTGCAGAAATTAATGACCGGCAAGTTGGATCTGCTCCCGTTTGATGACATGACTTTTCCCTTCAAAGCGTCAGCCGCAGGTTGGGATCTGTCATTGATTCCGGCGGAAAAAGCCTTGTTTTTACCGGAAATTTCTTCTGAACTTTACATGGCTTTCAGTCGTGGAACGGAGGATGCGCTGGTGGACCGGTTTCGTAAAGCCCTTGAGGAACTCAAAGCAGAAGGGGTGCCTGAAAAAATTAAAGAAAACTATTTACCGCGATAACGAACAGGAATCTTCCCATGCCAGGTTTGCTTGAAATATATAAATCCGTTTTTAAAGACAATCGAAAGCTTCCGCATCGATTGGCCCTACGGTTAATCACCCGGACGTTATTGTTCAGTGCCCTCATCACACTGATAATTGTCTCCCTGGAGCTATACACCGAGTTCAGCCATGATAAATCCATTGTGGAAGCACATTTAAAACAGATAGAACGTACTGCAATCAAAAGTATCACACAAAGTTTATGGAACATGGACCCCCTTCAACTCAAACTCCAAATGGAGGGAATCCTGTCAGAACCTGATATCGTTTACATCGAAATCAGAGAAATAAACCGGACTCCAAGATTTACGGTGGGAATTAAACATCAAACACCTCATGTATCCACAGAATTCCCATTGATCTATGAACAACAGATTGAGGATGTTAACGCGAACAAAACGTATGTGATGCCGATGGTTCTCGGTAATCTTTATGTTGAAGCAAGTCTGGATACCGCCTTTCAACAAACGAAGGATCGGGTGGCACTGCTTCTGGTTGCCCAGACCCTCAAAACATTATTGGTTTCAATATTCATTTTCTTTTTATTCTATAATCTGGTCGGTCGTCATCTGAGTGTCATGGCTGATTATGCGAGAGCGTTAAACATTGACAAACTGGAAGAACCCCTGCGCTTGCACCGAAGCGAGTTATCGGCTGGAACCGATGAACTGGATGATGTTGTGATTGCGTTCAATGAGATGCTCAGTGGCTTGAAACAGGCAACCCTGGAGAATCAACAACTGAATGCTGAACTGGAACGCCGTGTTCGGGATCGCACCACTCAATTGGAAGTGACCAATGCTGAACTGGAAGCGTTTTCATATTCCGTATCACACGATTTGCGTGCGCCCTTGCGGCATATCTCCGGATTCATGGATCTCCTGAAACAAAGAAGCAATGCCCTGCTGGATGAAAAAGGACAGCACTATATCAAGGTCATTGAGAAGTCCGCTCAGGAAATGGAACAACTGATTGACCATTTGCTGAATTTTTCACGCATGGGGAAAACAGAGATGAAAATGATTCCCCTCAAAATGGAATGGATCGTCAAAGACGTGCTTAACAATTTTCAGCAGGAACAGGAGGGACGACACATAGAGTGGAAAATTTCGCCGTTGCCGGAAGTCCGCGGTGATCGTTTGATGATAACACAGGTCTGGGTGAATCTGATATCCAATGCCCTCAAATATACCTCCCACAGGGTACATGCCGTCATCGAAATCGGTTGCTTCCGACAAGACAACGAAACGGTCTTTTATATCAAGGATAATGGTGCCGGATTTGACATGCGTTATGTGGATAAACTCTTTGGCGTGTTTCAACGTTTGCATAACGCGACCGAATTTGAAGGCACAGGAATCGGACTGGCCAATGTGCGCCGCATCATCCATCGTCACGGAGGCGAAATCCGGGCCGAAGGCATTGTGGATCAAGGCGCGACTTTTTATTTCACTTTAGGAACCAACTGTTAATAAACCCCGCAACTCAAACCAGCAATCTTCCAACCTTGAAAGCTTGGATCTGTTTAGACGAAAGCCGGAAAAGAATGGCTATCAACGTAAGCCGATACACTTTTGTATTCAATAACTTAGCTCTTCGTTTCTTAGGACGCCCGCAAGATGTGCTTATACATGTGGTTCTTCTGTAAGAGCATTCCTTTTGAGTGCTCAGTCACACCAGATAACTGTATCGGCTTAAATTGGTAGCCAGAATCTTTTGGTCATCGCTTGCGTTGATGAACCCATTTAAGAACACCGACTCTAAAATCATAAAGTTTGTGTGAGTCAATGAATGACGGTATAGTATTTGCTTCATCCGAAGCACTTAAAAACAATCAGTCTCCACTCTTTTTTCAATGAAGACATGGCACAGTCAAAATACAGATCAGAAGATGAAATGAGTTTGAATGAAATCGTGAATACCACGATTTTTGGAAAAACCATGGATTTGATCCGCCAACCGCCAGAGGAAGGTGTGTCCAAACATCGCATCTTTTCTAAGGATATTGGTCATGTTCCCGGATCCATGAAGCATTGGACTATTGAACTGGAACGACGAAAAAAAGACATTCTGGAGTACAATGATTCTCAATTCATGCGCCGCGCTATGGCCTTGATCGGGAAAAAAGAAGACACGGCGGTGACGGGCAGGGATCTGGCCAAATATGTCGGCCCTAAAAATGAACAGAAAAAGAACGTCATGCTGGCCAATCTTGGAAAAAACCCAACAGAAGCGCTGGCCAGGATCACTTTGGCGGTGATTGCGGCGGAGCCTGACCGGATTTACATGGAAGATGGCCGGAATAACACCTGTGAAGTCCATCGTCTGGCACTCCTGCATGCGACAGTTGCCTGTATGCTGGGCACTTTCAACGCCAAATATCTGATGGCGGTCCTGACCATTCAATACAATTATCTCGAACGATTCCGGCATAAATGCTTTGACGATCTGGCTAAACTGGATGCTTATTATAAAAGTCGGGAGGGAAATGAAAAATTTGAAGCACAGGTCAAAAGTCTGGAAGCCAGGATTCGTCGGACCATGAATTATATTGCCGCATTACAAAGTCTATCCAACCCCAGCAAACTGAAACACATGGATCAGGGAGAATTTATTCTTACTCTTGAAGAACTCAAGAATATCAAATTTGAGGGAAATGAGAAAAAGGATGACAAACGCAAACTGATCATGAACAAGTCCATCCGGATCATCAGCATTCTCAAAAACATGCCGTTACTGCTGGATGAAGGACACAAACTGGTGGATCCATTGATGCAGTTGGAACCCAACAGTCCCATTCCATTTTTTCTCAAAGCCAGGCTGGAAAAAAGCAGGATGCTGTTTGCTAATGCCCAGTATGAAGCTGGTGACCAGCGTAAGGAAATCGCGAAAACGATTGAGGAAAGTTTCAGGAAAGCGTTCACCCTGTATGGCAAAGCCAAAAATATTATCGGGAACCGGGCCGCCAATAACAATGAATGCACCATCCTGTTTGAATTTGCGGAACTGCCCCTGTTTTTTTACAAAATCGCACCACAGATGCATTTGAATCTTCCCAAAGCCTGGGTGAATTCTGTATTGAAACAATCCCAGAAAACGTTGACCATTGTGTCAGCCTCCAATCCAGCCACACCGGGTTTAATACAACTCCAGACCAGCATCAACGAGATTGTGGATGGCGAATGATATTACGACGGAGTTCCAATGAAAGTATCCCATCGAATCGTGGGTAATCTGGCTATTCTCAAGATTGAAGCGGAGTCGTTGAATTTTGAGAATATCAATACTTTGAAACAATACGTCCAGACTCTTCTGGACGATCAAAATCCTGAAACCGTGATTCTCAACATGGAGCACATCATTTTCATGGATTCTTCCGGCATGGGTGCCATTGTGACCCACTACAAAAATTTTTTGAAAATCCGGAAAAATTTTTATTTGTGTAGCCTCAATCCATTGGTGTATCAGGTTTTTGAATTTTCAGGACTCAACAAACTGATCAAAATTTTTCCTGATGAAAACTCGATGCTTAAGGAACTTCAATAAATTTCCCCTCGAATCTATCGCATGCAACCATTTCAATTTCCTCAAGATTTTCTTTTTGGTACCGCAACCGCATCCTTGCAGATTGAAGGGGGCGACCGCAACAACAGTTGGTATCGTTGGGCTGAGCAGGGTCACATCCATGATGGAACCCATTGCATTGTGGCCAATGATCACTGGAACCGTGTGGAAGAAGATATCGGGTTGATGCAAGCCATGAATTGCCAGACTTATCGCATGAGTCTGGAATGGAGCCGGATTGAACCCAAACCCGGAAAATTTGATAAAAAAGTCATCAGGCATTATCGAAACGAAATTGCGCTGCTCATTGCCTCCGGAATCCGTCCACTGGTCACACTTCATCATTTTTCAAACCCGTTGTGGCTTGAAGACATAGGCGCCTGGACCAACCCCAAAGTGATCCGCTTTTTTAAGCGTTATGCTTCCTGGTGTGTTAAAAATCTGGGTGATCTGGTTTCGGATTGGTGTACGCTCAATGAACCCAATATCTATCTGGTGAATGGCTACCTGTTTGGAAACTGGCCCCCTGGAAAAAACTTCCATCTGCCGTTGTTTTTCAAAGCAGCTAAAAACATGATTCAGGCGCATATCACCGTGTATCAAACAATCCACAAGATGCGAAAAAAACATCGCTGGAATAATACCAGTGTCGGTGTTGCGCATCATTTGAGGGTCTTTGATCCTGCGACAGGAACCCTTCAGGAAAAACTGCTGGCACAACTCCATTATACAATCTTTCAGGATATGTTTGTGGCAGGTATGACAGAAGGAAAACTCATTCCGCCGCTGGGTGTTGGAAAGACTACCGGCAAAGCACGCTATAGCGATTTTTTCGGCATCAATTACTATACGCGGGATATGATCCGGCAAGCCTGGAATCCGCAGGAAATTCTGGGAATCCGTGAAGTACCGGCCGGCGCCCCTGTCAATGATCTTGGCTGGGAAATTTACCCGGAAGGATTGTACAGGACCTGCAAACGCTATTATGAGCGGTATCAGGTGCCGCTCTATATCACAGAAAACGGGATTTGTGACCGAAATGACACTCAGCGTAGCCGTTACATTTTTGACCACCTCAAGGCGCTCCGGCAGGCACTGGATGAAGGCATCAACATTCAGCGTTACTATCACTGGACGTTGATGGACAATTTCGAATGGGCTGAAGGTTTGAGCGCAAAATTCGGATTGGTTGAGGTAAACTATGAAAACCAGCGCAGAACCATTCGTCGCAGTGGACTGTTTTATACCGAAATCTGCCGGAACAAAGCAGTAACCCCGGATATGATTCAAAAATGGCTGTTGTAGAGACGCACGATCGTGCGTCTCTACGATTGTTAATTTCTAAGATTGATTAATAAATTTTCCCCACGATCAATGTTACATCATCTTCTGCCGGATTTTCCTTCCAGAAGATGTTTGCCTCTTGCATAATCCTGTCCCTGATTTCATGTGCGGAAAGATCCTTTGAATTTTCCAGAACATGCTTCAACCGTTTCATGCCAAACATGGAGCCTTCTTCATTGGTGTTTTCAATCAGTCCATCAGTAAACCAGACCAGCACATCCCCTTTTTCCAGAGATTCAATGTCAATTTTGTATACCGGATGCCGGTTATAGCCCAGGGGGGGTGTTCGTATGAACAAATCGCGGGTAAACCGACGTTTGCGCGGATATTTATGTTCAGTCTCAAATCCGGACGGTCGCCACAGCAGGCAGGGATTGTGTCCCGCACTGGAATACAACAGCACTTTTTTCTCAAGGTCCACCACCGAATAAAAAAATGTCATGGCAAACGAACCTTCGGTGGTGGAATACAGCACCTGATTGAGTAACTGGAGCAGGTAGGACGGGTGCAGCATTTGCGACCTCAAGCCTGTCGAAATGGCATGATGGACATGTCCTTCCATGGAATGGTAAATACTGGCGGCCATGGCTGTGATGATTGCGGCGGGAGTGCCGTGTCCGGTCACATCACCGATCAGAACATCCAGGCGTTTATCCCCGGCATAGTGATGAAAATCGTACCAGTCGCCTCCCGTTTCTGACGCGGATTTGTAATAACTGGCAATTTCAATTTCATCCAGAACAGGATCCTCACGGGGAATAAGAAACTGTTGCACAGTTTTGGCCGTTGCCAGTTCATGGCGCATTCGTTCATTCTGCTCAATTTTCAGGGAAGCCTGCTGAACCTTTTCCAGTGCCTGTCGAAGTTCATGGGTTTGTTCCATCACTTTTTGTTCCAGGGACGCGTTGATTTGCTGGATTTCCTGATTCAACTGAGCATTGTTGATAGCGGCGGCAATCTGATTCACATACCGGTCAGCCTTCATGATATCAGTATCAGTCAACAAAAATTCTTCATCCCTGTGGGAAAACACAATCACCCCGATCGTTTTGTTTTGCACATGCAACGGCAGCAACAGATAGGATCTGCAGGGACTCATGTCATATATTTTTTTGTCAAGGGGCAAAAATTGTTCAGAAAGCTCCGGAGTAACGGGTGAAATATAATAAGGGTCATTATTTATGCAACATTCACTGACAAAACTCGTATAGCCGGCCAACGGTATGGAAAGCTGATAAAATTCAACGAGGTTGTCATTGTGGATATAGCCGAAATATCGTGACGCCTGCAAATGGGTTCGCTCCTTGTTGACCAGAAAGAGTCCTATCTGATTGAAGGCAAATACGGTGTTCAGGGCAATTTGGGCAGTCTTCATCACTTCATCCAGATCTAGGGTGGAATTGACTGTCTGTAGCACCTGATTGATATGGGTGATTTCACGTTCCTTGGCCATGGTTTGTTCGAGCGATGCCTGGAGATCTTGCGTTCGCTGAAGGACACGATCTTCCATTTGTGAATACAAACGGGCATTGTCTATCGATACCGCGATCTGGGCCGATAACATTTTCAGCAATTCCAGACGGTCCCGGGTGAATACCCCCTGCATCAGATTATTTTCAAGATACAGGATACCGCTGATTTTTCCATGATGCATGACAGGCAGACACAATGCTGATTGAAGCTGATGCCGCTGAACATAGGGGTCATTCTGAAAACGGAGATCCTGTATCGCAGAGTCCAAAACCAGTGCGGTATGGGTGCGGACTGAGAACTGGATCATCGAAACAGGCAGAAATTCCCGGGTTTGTTCCTGTTCCAGTGGAATGGACTGCAACACATTAATTTGGTTCAACGTAATGGAACTTTCAGCCTCGATCAACCAGTGCCCCTCCTGTTCCAGCAACAGAATCCCACGTTGTGCTCCTGCGCTTTCAATCACAATTTGCATCAACCGTTTAAGCAGTCGTTCCAGAACAATTTCTTCAGAAATGCTATGGGTTGCCTTAAAGATGGTGTGCAGATCCAGAATATGTTCAGCGGTACCGCTCGAACCGGTTTGCATGGTCAAAGTCAGCCCTATATCAGCCCTTTTTGATTCATTGACAGGATGACCAAAATGCTGAAGAAACATCTTGCGGAGTTGCATCACCTTGGCGGTTGCGTTCCACTGTTCATACAACCGATGGGCTTCGATGAAATAGACTCTTGCCACCTGAGTTTGCCCCTGTTCCAGATAAAATACTCCGGCCAGTTCATTCGCCAGGGCTTCTTCCTGCAAATATTGATGTTTCCTCGCACCGTCGATGGCCTGAGTATGATACTGGATGGCCTGATCAAGATGGTGATGCAGGGCATAGAATTCTGCCAGTACGAGATCCAGCTTGTGTTGGTAATTTGCAGGGGAATGCCTGCTCCACAACTTCAACTGTTTCAGGTTTTTCTTTACTTTCCCCAGATGGCTCCGGGCTGTTTTTTTATCGGCTGTTTTTGCTAATTTTAGCAATGTCAGACATTCATAAAATCTGAACAGCGGGATATGCACACAACCTGTCAGGCTATTGATATGTTTTTCAATTTCCAGTGTGTTTTCCAGAGCCTGCTGATAGTTGCCAAACAGATAATTCAAGACCATCTTGTGCATGAACAGAACGAATATCGCGGTCTCATCCTGGGCTGTCAGATGTATTTCCAACAATTTTGATTCACTATAATACGTGCCCTCCATGAGCCATGGTTCTTGTGTTTCCTCCATCAGATTGGAAAGTGCCTGCATGAAGATGCTGTGATAATAATGGTAGGTCTGTTGTTTGTGTCTTCTGATCTGACTGCCGTAGGTCTGCATCTCTTCAAATACCGACTTGAGGGGAATTCCGGCAAAATAGGAATAACCGCAATACAGATGGGCCGACAGGGTGCCAAAGGAGATGTCGCCGATTTCCAGACCGATTTTATAATTTTTCAGCAAATCTCCCAGCGTGTCTCTCAGCGGTTCTTTCCAGTGACGAATCAACCCATCCACCAGAAACATGCTTCGCGCGTGAAACCGGCGGGTCATGGGACGTTCATTTAGTTTTATGGCAAGTTGCCCGATCCGATAGCCTTCATCCATGTCACCCAGTATGCCGCATAAAATCATGCCATAGGCAGAAAAAGCAAATGCGATTTCAGGGTAGTAGCCCATACGACTCGCAAACATGATTGACCGGAAAACCGCTACCGGAAACAAATTGGGAAAAGCCATGTAGGCCGAATGTGCGGTGTGATGCATAATGCGGAGGACAGACAACGCATGAGCTGAACCGGTATCAGGAATTGACAGTATGTCCTCATCAGACCTCCCCCAAAGGTTTAACTTCACTCTCAACAGATAGGCGACCAGATGCAGTTGGTTAGGCTTGGCAGGAAGGCCAAACCCGATTCGTTTTAGTAAACCCACCCCTTCCGTGACCGCTTTCCCGATTTGATTGCGGGCAAACAGCCATTGAAGCCTGATTTCATAGATCGGAATCTTGTCTTCCATTGATGTTGCATGCTTGAGTCCTGTTTGAATCAGCGTTTCTGTTTCCTCCAGGCGGGTGCTGAGAAACGATGCTTCAGCGGCGTGGGTGAAGAGTTCCAGACACAATTCATAATGTGTGCTCCAGTTTTCTGCATGGATCAACTGAATTGCGGTATACAGATAATTGAAAGCGGATTCATAAGCTCCCGACAATTTGGCTTTTTTTCCGGCAGTCAGATTCAGATGAATGATGGTCCATTGTTCTTCCGCAGAAGCAAAAATAAGCACACCATGATTGAGTTGATTGACCAGGTCAAAAATTCGTTCTTCCTGCTGTTGGGGATTGGGGTAATTCTTCAGAAGAATGCGGCCAATTCTGAGGTGATAAGGTGCTTTTTGTGTGTTAGAAATCAGGGAATAAGCGGCTTGCTGTACCCTGTCATGAATAAATCTGTATCTGGGATTGATGTACTGAAGTAAAATTCCATGTTTTGCTTCATCCAGAACTGGAGATTTTGCGTCAACGCCATGCAGGGAATGTAAAAGTTTATAGCTTTCATCCACAGGCAGAATCAGGCCTTCCTGGATTGCAGTACTCAGACAATGGATCAATTGATGTTGCGTCGATTCACAAACCATGAGTAGCGTCTGGAAATCAAAACTATTGCCCAGACAGGCGGCATTTTTGAGGGCTTCCTGAACCATTGGCAATAATTTCTGGAGTTTGGACGCCATGAGTTCGACAACATTTTCTGTGATTTCAGCCTGCTCAATCCTGTCTAAAGCCCAAATCCAGCCTTGTTTCTGACGTTCGAACCAGATCAGTTGATCCTCATACAGACGTTGCAGAAACTGATTGACAAAAAAAGGATTTCCATGGGTTTTGTGAAAGATCAACCGGGCAAGTTCCTGACACTGAGTCCTCTCCACATGCAGGGTTTCTTCAATCAGTTGACTCACATCCTCCAACACAAGTGGATTCAGATGAATGTGTTCAAGGGTTGAGCCGTAGGCTTCCAATTCCTTGAGTGCTATCAGGAGCGGATGTCCCGGTAGAACCTCATTGTCCCTGTAAGCCCCAATCAGCAACAGATATTGGGTTCCATCATCCCGCATGAGCAGTTCAAGCAGTTGCAAAGAAGCCAGATCCGCCCATTGAAGATCATCCATAAACAGCACCAGGGGATGTTCCTGGCGGGCAAGGGTACGGATGAACTGATGAAACACCACATTGAACCGGTTTTGCGATTCAATCGGCGGCAATGGAGGGACAGGTTCCTGCTTGCCAAGAATATACTCAATCTCAGGGATCACATCGACAATGATCTGGCCATTCGGTTCCAGGGCCGTCTGGAGTTTATTCTGCCATGTTTCCAACTGTTCATCGGATTCCGTGAGCAACTGTCTGACAAATTCCTGAAACGCCTGAATCAGAGAAGCATAGGGAGTGTTGCGCTGAAACTGGTCATATTTTCCTGAGATGAAATATCCCCGTTGTCGCACAATGGGTTTATGGACTTCATTGACCAGCGACGATTTACCGATTCCCGCGAAACCATCAATCAACAGCATGGCAGACCGGCCATGACTTACAACATGGAATGTCCGCATCAGTTGTTCAATCTGCGCGTCACGGCCATACAGTTTTTGAGGAATCTGGAATTTTTCGGAAATATCCTGATGCCCCAGATGCAATGAATCAATCCGGCCCATGGTTTCATACTGCTTGAGACAGGCTTCAAGATCAGCTTTCAGTCCAAAGGCGCTCTGGTAACGTTCCTCCGCAGTCTTTTCCAGCAGTTTCATGACAATGCTGGAAATTTCACGAGGAAAATCAGGAATCAACTGCAACGGCGTGGGAGGGGTCACGGCAATATGACAATGAACCAGTTCCATGGGATCATGACTTTGAAAAGGGCGTTCACCGGTCAGCATTTCATAAAACGTGATTCCAAGCGAATACAGATCCGTCCGGTAATCGACGGTTCGGTTCATGCGTCCGGTTTGTTCCGGAGAAATGTAGGCCAGGGTTCCTTCCAGCGTGTTAGGATTCAACACGGTTTGGGCTTCACGGGAAAGTCGGGTGGCGATGCCGAAATCAATCAGTTTGATCTGTCCTGTGTCAGGATTCCATAGAATATTGGACGGATTGATGTCCTTGTGAATGATTTGACAATGGTGCACCTGTCCCAGAATTCCAGTGATCTGAATGGCAATCCGCAGAAACTCACGCAAATCCGGAACTCCCTGCTGTTTCAAACATTCTGTCAGCGATTTGCCCCCGAAATCTTCCAATTCCATGACCCAGGAATTGTGATGCGGCTGAAAGTCATAAACCTTGATGATTCCAGACAGCGATTCCTTCTGTTCCTGCAAACTTTGAAGAATCTGGAATTCCCGAAAAAAACGGTTGCTTTCTTCCGGCAGGGGCGGTGCTTTTGCCAGCAGTTTCAGCACTACAGGGATCTGGTCTTTAAGCCGGGTAGCCCTGAAAACCAGTGTTGACGGGCTCGCATGGAGCTGTTCTTTCAGGTGATAATGTTCCAGACCGTTCATGAAAATCGCTCCGACATGTTGATTTCAATTCAAAGTGGATAAATAGTCTCTATCAAAATTTGACAAGATTTTACAAGGGATTATCAACGGGTTTTTGTGGCGGAGTAGTTCGCCAGAAACATCTGGACAAACCCATACTTTTGATTCATGAATCAATCACTGGACGATACGCGGTTCCAAACCCTTTTGAGGTGACTTATTATTTTTGAGAACACAAGAACGGAAAGGACATAAATGCCAAAAGATGTGGTAGAAACTCAATTTTTTAAAACATGGTTGGAAGAGGATGGAATCGTCTACTCGGAGGTTGTAAAAGGCAGTGATATCACCCTGGAAGTGGCCATAGAACAGCTTGAAATCATCAGAAAACTTTCAAAAAGCAACAAAAAAGTCCCACTTTTTGTAGACAGCCTGCATATTGGCTCCATGTCCAGGGATGCCAGATTATATTTTACAGGTGAAGAATCTTTTAAAACCGTCAGTGCTGTAGCAATCCTTGTCGGGGGGCCTATCAGCAAGGTGATCGGAAACTTTTTTATTGGATTGAATAAAGGAGGATATCCCAACAAGTTGTTTGACGCCAAAGAAGACGCCGTTGAATGGTTGAAAGGGTTTCTGAATGAACAATATAGTGTTTCAGGAAAATATTAGTGATTCTATAAGGTTATGAAAATTAAGCGGATTTTAGATTTCTGTAAAAGTCAAAAAGTTCAAGGATGTCTTCTTTTCGCTGTTTGAAGTGTAGCAAAGTTTCCTCGATTTTTTGCTGGAGTGCCGCAAACGTGGGAAAGTAATGCAGGTGAATTTCATCCTGATTGATAATGATCCTGGAATCAGGTTTGTCACAGGTGGATATGTTTCAGAATAACAATATTTTCTGATATTGATCCCACCGATTTATGATTTGCTTTTAACAATTTGATACGATAAGCAAATAGACAAATCAACCCCTTGTTCTATTATTTTAATCATACCAGAACTCGCTCATGAAAGTACTGATTGTAGAAGACGAAGCAGACTTACGGGAAGAGATTGTGAATAGTCTGAAATGGACTAACTACAAACTCCATACGGCGGATAACGGTCGTCAGGCATTTGATATGATTCAGGCAGACCCCGCCGAATGGGATGCTGTGATCACGGATATCAAAATGCCGGTCATGGACGGATTAACCCTGCTGAAAACACTCCGGAAAAAAGATTACCAGATTCCTGTGATCATCATGACCGGACATGGGGATTTTGAAATATCTCTTCAGGCGCTGAGACTTGGAGCTTTTGATTTCATTCTGAAGCCATTTGATCCTGATATTCTTGAAGAACTTCTGCATAAACTGGAAACCTTCCAGGAATCGCATGAAGTGTCTTCATTGATGCTGTCTTATGTGCGTCAAGTAGAACTGGATATTCCCAGTGACACTTCGCTGATCCTGAATGTGGTCAACTACCTTCAAAGTCATTTCCGCTATCATTGCAAACAATATCAAATCAATCTGACCCGTATCCATCTTTGCCTGTATGAAGCGCTGACCAATGCGGTGGTGCATGGCAATCTGGAGGTTGATTCATCCCTGAAAGAAGAATCGTGGGACACCTTTTTCGAGGTTCTGTCTCAAAGGGAAGGGCTCGAAAAATTCCGTAACCGGCAGGTTCATCTGGTTTATCGTG
The DNA here is from genome assembly GCA_015232315.1 of SAR324 cluster bacterium. NCBI lineage: Bacteria > Deltaproteobacteria > SAR324 cluster bacterium. The sequence continues at coordinate 64,173 of JADFZZ010000011.1, forward strand.
CCATGGAAGACCGTCTGGAGTTTGAATTCACGGATCAGGGAAAAGGATTCAATGCCCAAAAGCGATTGGATGTGCATGAACTTGATGATGTCGTGTCCAGTGGCAGAGGCTTGCTTCTGATCAAAACCTACATGGATGAAGTGGAATGGAATGAAACCGGAAACAGAATCCGTATGGTCAAATATCTCAAAAACTCAGGGTAGCTCCTTCTCACTGATCCACCAAATGACAGCGTACCCAATGGTCAGCTTTCTCACCGGCCTTACGCCATTCCGGGATCTGTTTGCCGCAAAGTTCCTGAGCCATCGGACATCGAGTATGAAATCTGCACCCTGACGGTAAATTGATGGGAGAGGGAACATCACCTTTCAGCACAATTTTCTGTTTTGTTCCGGTGGGCACTGTGGATGGAATCGCTGAAATCAGGGCTTGCGTGTAGGGATGCAACGCTCCGGAATAGATGGTGTCAGAATCGGTCATCTCCACAAACTGTCCCAGATACATCACCGCCACCCTGTCAGAAACATGACGAACCACGGCCAGATCATGAGAAATGAACAGATAGGTGAGATGCAGTCGTTCCTGCAATTCCAGCAACAGATTGAGAATCTGGGCCTGGATGGAAACGTCCAGCGCCGAGACCGGTTCATCACACACAATCAATCGCGGATTCAACGCAATGGCGCGCGCAATACCGATTCGTTGACGTTGTCCGCCTGAAAATTCATGGGGATAACGGTTTATCGCACCTTGAGAAACCCCGACCTGTTCCAGCAGGCGACTGACCTGATTCCGTCGTTCAACAGCATTCCGTTGCTGATGAATGATAAAGGGTTCTTCCAGAATTTCGCCAATGGTATGTCTCGAATTGAGCGAGTCAAAGGGATCCTGAAAAATCATCTGCATCCGCTGGCGTAACGGACGCAACTCTCTGGCTGAATGATGAGTGATGTCAGCGTCTTCAAACAGAATCTTTCCTGACGTGGGATTGTTCAACCGCAGAACCGTCTGGCCCAGCGTTGTTTTCCCCGAACCTGATTCTCCGACAATACCCAATGTTTCACCGGGATTGACCGAAAAAGACACCCCATCCAGGGCATGCACCACGCCCACCTGACGTCGTAAAACACCTCGATAGACGGGAAAATGCATGGTGAGATTCTGAATCTTTAATAATGATGTCATGACAAACGCTCAGGTAAATGGATTGGTGATAATCAATTCCAGGAATTCATTACTTCACGCCAACGGACACAACGCACCCAATGCGCTGAAGCGACTTGTTCCAGCATTGGTTCGACAGACTGACAGGCGGGTTGGCACCAGTCACAGCGGTTTTGAAATCTGCACCCTGCCGGCAATTCATGAAGATCGGGAACCATGCCCGGAATCACTGAAAGTTTTTGTTTTCTGGGGCGATCAAGTCGTGGAACAAGATTGAGCAATCCTTGCGTGTAGGGATGGCGTGGATTTGAAAACAATTGTTCGACGGAGGCTGTTTCCACCACATTGCCGGCATACATGACCAGCACGGTATCGCACATTTCAGCAATCACGCCAAGATCATGGGTGATAAAGACAATGGCGGTGCCCGATTCTTTCTGCAAGGTTTTGAGCAATTCCAGAATTTGTGCCTGAATGGTTACATCCAGCGCGGTGGTGGGTTCATCGGCAATGAGGATATCGGGTTTGCAGGCAATGGCCATGGCGATCATCACCCGTTGGCGCATGCCTCCTGAAAGTTGGTGAGGATATTCATGAAACCGCTGTTCTGGAGAAGGGATTCCCACTTTGCTGAGTAGTTCCAGAACCTGGTTTTGTGTTTCCTGAGCAGTCGATGTTTTTCCATGAATTCGCAACACCTCACCAATCTGTTTCCCGACTTTATGCACCGGATTCAAGGCGGTCATCGGTTCCTGGAAAATCATGGAAATCCGGTTGCCTCGTAATTCATGAATTTCCTCCAGTGTCATGGAAACCAGATCGCGTCCCTTGAATAAAATCTGTCCAGCTTCGATTTTGCCATGAGGTTGCGGCAACAGACGCATGACAGAAAGCGAGGTGACGCTTTTTCCACAGCCGGATTCTCCCACAATTCCCAGAATCTGTCCGGCACGCAGATCAAAACTGACTCCATTGACCGCACGCATTGTGCCCTGTTCTGTGCTGAAGGAAGTGACGAGATCCTTGACTTGCAGAATATAGGATTCTTGAGACATAGTCTAAACCGCCTTACTTTCTGAAAGTAGTGTCAATCAGTGTCACCGGTTCAAAGGTTTTCCCGGTTTTCATGGCTTTTTGCGTTTCTTCATAAGTGTCCCGGTCAAACCAGAAGAGTCCTGTTCCAAACGGTTCAAACGCGGAATCCGACATTTTGGTGGCAGGCACTTTGGGTAGTTTCCACCAGCGCCAGTACATTTCCCGGAAATAACCCACCATGTAGGTTGGCACATACGCTCCGATTTCATGGATTTTTTCCTGAATCTGACGGGATAGGCTGACTCGCTCCTGTTCATCGGTGGAGTTCCGATAGATGTCGATCAGCTTGTCCATTTCCGGATTGTCGGTGTTGGTGATGTTGTTGGTCTGTGGAACGTGGGCATTGACAGAATGGTAGAATTCCCAGTATTGCGGACGCAGACCGGTTCCGTAGGCCATCCAGGCGACATCATGATTTTTTTCCAGCACCATCTTGAAGGCCGCACTGCCATCGAGTCGCTGAAGATTCATCTCGATTCCGGCTTTCAGCGCTTCTTCCCGCAACACCACCAGCCGTTCCGTGTGAGGTTCGGAAGAATACACCACGTTGACCGAAAATCTGGTGCCGTTCTTGATCCAGATTCCATCGGATCCGCGTTGCCAGCCGGAGGCTTTCATCAACGCTTCGACTTTGGCGATATCAAATTCACGGGCCTTGATGCTGGTGTTGGTGTATTTGCCATAACCGGTGAACTGATTGTGTAACCGCTGATAGTCGCCCCGCAACACTTCTTTCAGCAATTTATCCATGTCGATCGCATGAGCAAAGGCATATCGCACATTGGCGTCCTTGAATAGTTCCTTGTCCTGATTGAGCCAGAATCCGTAGGAAGGCTGAGGAGCATCGGTGTAAAACCAGAGTTTATGCGCATATCCCCGGGTGGTGATGTCCAGATCTTTGGCTTGCTGATGCCAGTAATTGGGAAGCGTCAGACCAAACGCGTCCAGTTCGCCTTTCTTGAAATACTCAAATTCTGTGGTGACATCCCGGATCACTGAATATTCAATCTTGTCCACATTGAACCGTCCCCTGAACCAGTAAAGATCTTTGGCCCACCAGTCTTTTTTACGTTTGAAGGTGATGCTTTTGCCTTTGTTGATTTTATCAATCACATACGGACCGGTGTTGGGGCAAATCTCCCAGTTGAACTTTCTCACAAAAGAATCATCCAGTTCCCCGTAAAAATGGCGGGGAGTCGGACTGAGGCCCAGTGTGAGATGCAAGTCCGGTTTGGCTTTGGTGGCTACCACCGCAATGGTGTGCTCGTCAAACTTGATCACCCGGTCAATTTCTTCGGTATAATAATTATTGTACCAGGGGGCCACAATGTGTTTGGATCGCATGAATTCCAGGGTGTAGATATAGTCTTCTGCCGCCACCGGTTTGCCATCCGACCATCTTGCTCGGGGATCAAGTTTGAAATACATGGTTTTTTTATCAGCTCCGAACGCCCAGTGTGTGGCCAGTTCCGGCAGGATTTCTTCAGTATTGGGGTGAATCCCGATCAGGCTCATTTGATTTCCCAGGATGGCACTGCGGAAACTGCTGTTGGAATCCGGACCAATGGTTCGCATCGTCAAGGGAAAAGCCTGAATGGACGCATGGAAGGTGCCTCCTTTTTTTGCGTTGATGTCCGCAAACACCGGAGAAGTTTCATTGGTGAGCCATTGCAGGTTATCCGGCAGTTTATCTTGAGCGGATGCACAATATGCGGTAAGCAGTACACCAATAAATAATAGTATTAGATTTTTCATGAATTCCTTTGTGAATGTTTAACGTTGAATTGAAAGTTTTCCGAGGCAAAACAGCGCCACCACGTGAAATCCGTTTTAAACGAGTTGTTCTATGATTTTTAGATTCCAAGACAGGCATCATAAACGATTTTCACTTTTTGAGCACATCTTTCAGGTGCCTCTTTAATTTCACTTTCCCAAAAACGTAAAATGATCCATCCTTCATTTTCGAGAATTCTATTTACTTTTTTATCTCTTTCAATATTCCGGATAATTTTTTGTTTCCAAAAATAATCGTAGTGCTCTAATTCGTCTTCTAAACTGTTCATTCTTCGAACAGCCCAGTTATGACCATGCCAAAAATCTCCATCACAAAAAACAGCGATTTTAATTCGTATAAAACAGAAATCCGGTTTCCCTGTAACTTTATAATGTTTTCGATAGCGCAATCCCAATTTCCACATCGCCTGACCAAGTAATCTTTCAGGTTTTGTGTTTTTTGATTTAACAGCGGACATGATACGGTAGGTCGTTGTCGCATCTCGAACTCGCACGTGACCATCCTGATTCATAATACATTTGTATGGAGTTAAAGAATAATTTCATTACTCCATCGAAGATCTTTATATCGCCATGGTTTATACAGTTTGCTTTCCGGGTTCCCACAAAATTTTCCATGTGACCATCTGATTTCAACTTTTATATCAATTTCAAATTGGTCATTGGATATTTTATCTTTAAATAAAAATCGCAATAATACTTCTGGTTGTCCAGCGTCTTTGGGCAACGCCTGAATATCAAGAAACTCATAGCTTTTGCTCCATTCGGAACTGGGATTCAAAATAATGGCAAATGGCTCTCCTTTATCAATTCCAGCTAAAATGTATCTCACTGCATTCACTCGAAAAAATTCATGAAATATCAGCTCAAATTTTTTCCTATAGTTTTTGCTATTTTTTAGCTCAAGGATTTTTCCGTTGAACAGTTCAGCGGATTTTATGCTAACTTTCTGGCAAAATGCTTTGTATGTGGCTAAAACTAATTTATTTTCAGTATCATGCAATATTTTGACATGCTGTCCAAATGACTTTCTTTTCGTTGTCGATTTTGTCATGCCGTAATATTCCTCTACAGTTTCACAACCTGTAAAATTTTTACCATCACAGGCTAGATAATAATCCTGCAATTCATTTGTCGCGGTATATAAAAACCAATCTTGACCTCGAACTCTATCAAATTCCGCAAGAGGTATTTTTATAAAAACTCTTTCAGGAGAGCCGTTTATCAAAATATTTGAGTTTTCTTTTATCGATATCCGCCAATTTGCGTTGATAATTTCCAGGTCCTTTGAGGCTTTTTCAACGGAACCAATAGATTCATTTCCTATCCAGGCTACTTTAAGATTGATGAACCCCTGGTTATTCATCCATTCCGCTATTTTTTGACCGGCCTTAAATAGTCCAAGAGCGTCTTCCCACTTCTTTTTGTTAGGCATCCTTTTTGCCATTTCTTCTAAAAATGTATTAGCGTCAGAATTTGACACGTTTGCTATTTTCATGAGGGATTCTTTGTTAAAATCACCATTGATTATTCCCAACCCTACTGTCAGTTCAGAAAATACTGTTTGATTTCTTGCCATATTAACATAGCTCAAATAACGATGGTTGCAGAGGTGCTGGTTCTGTAGAAAGAATATTGTCAAATATTTTATTTTGCTCTTGATAAAACAGTTTAGACCATAATTTTTCTATTCTTCTCGCAATGTGATACGCCAGGAAAGGCGGAACGGCGTTGCCAATCAATTTATAAGCTTCAGAGGCGCTAACAGAAGGAAACTCGTTATTGCCTTGAATGATAAATTCATACTCATCAGGAAAAGTTTGTAATCTGGCGCATTCACGAATTGTTAGCCTTCTTTCTTTTAGTCCTTGTTCCAATTCATCAAAATGTTTACCACCATGCTCGATATTTAATCTTCGATATTCAATGTTCCCATGATGTTCTGATCGTATTGTGGGACCTATACCATTCAGATTTACTTCTGTCTGGCCCTGGCAATGTTTGCCATACCACTTCGCTTTAGAATATTTTTTTTGTGAGAGATCATTTGATTCTTCAGGTTCCAATAGCCCGGAAAATGCGTCTTTGACCGTAACAAAAGATAGCATTTTTTTTTGTTTGTTCCGGGAATGTGTGGGTTGAGGATAAGGATCATATTCTTCAGGCACTTCCTTTTGCGTTAATGCGTCTAACGCCTCGGGCTTCAAGAGATCTTTTCTGAAACCGAAAAAAATGACTCTTTCTCTACTTTGCGGAACACCAAATTCAGCGGCATTTAAAACTCTCGCATTGACAACCAAATAACCATTATTACCTATAGATTTGAAATCATTTTCAATAATTTCCCTAGCGTCTGATAAACTTACTAATCCTTTGACGTTTTCAGCGATAAACATCTTGGGTCTGGTTAAATCTATGACTTCTCTCATCCACATATACAACATTCCCCTGTTTTCAAGGGTGGGGTCATCCATTTCATGTAATAATTCGCCGAAGTGACTTTTGTGAGAATTAAATCCTTTTCGTTTTCCAGCGACACTGAAATCCTGACAGGGGAATCCTCCTGTTACAACGTCTATGTCTTCAGGAAAACGAAATAGACCTCGTTTCGCATGTTTTACCAAATCCACAATACTCGCTAGGTGAAATGTTTTTTTAGCGAGTCCTAATTTACTAAAATGATTTTCCCACAAGACTTTCGCACCCAGACGAATGTCGTTTGAGAAAACGGTTCTAAATGTAGTGTCTGGAAGTTTTGTCCAGTTTGGTCTGGTATGAAATATTTCAAAATCATGGAGTAATTGATGATTCACACTTTTCTTCAGAACTTCAAATCCACCTTCGAAACCTAAATCCATTCCACCGCAACCTGAAAAAATGGAAAGCACACTCTTATCTTTATATCCCATATTCTATCCTCCTTTCCGAGTATCAGGAATTATCTCATAAAAAATATACAAAATTGTCAGGATGGAAGAAAGTCTGAAAATTATATTTCTGGAGCAGAAAGGATTGTTGAGGCATGGATTCCCCCCTGTGGCAGGAAACCATCTCTTTGATAACAGACGACGAGTCCACAGTTTCATGAATTCCTTTCTATTCAAAAATGGTGTGCATTTTAGGATCAAACGCTTCCCGGACCGCTTCACCGATGAAAGTGATGGTGACGAGCACAACCACCAGCGCGATGACTGTTGATGAGATGATCCAGGGGGCATGAAGATTATTGGTTCCCTGCTGCAGCAATTCGCCCCAGCTTGGAGTGGGTGCCGGCAAGCCGAAACCGAGATAATCCAACGCTGTCAAGGATGAAATCCCTCCAGCTACGGAAAACGGGACAAACGTGATGATGAGTGACAGACTGTTGGGCAGGATATGTTTTAAAATAATGCGAGTATTTCCAGCCCCCAGTGCTTTGGCCGCCAGCACATAAGTGCGTGCTTTTTCCTTGTAGGTGAGGGTGCGCATGTACCAGGTAAGCCCCATCCAGCCGAAGAATACGGATATCAGGACCAGCATGGTCAGGTTGGGAACAACCATGGAGGAAATGATCATGATCACATACAAGAATGGAATCGAGGACCAGATCTCGATCACTCGCTGAAAAATCAGATCAAACGCTCCGCCCCAGTATCCCATGAGGCAACCCACGGTGATGCCGATGGAAAAATTGATCACCAGCAACATGAGCGAAAACAGAATGCAAACCCGAAATCCATAGACCAGCCTTGCCAGCAGATCCCGTCCGATGCTGTCTGTTCCCAGATAATGCCGTGCCTCCAGCGAAGGAGGATGCGGCGGGAAATGGGTGGCATCCAGATCCGTCTCGAATGCGTTGTAAGGTGCTATTGGCAGAAGCACCCAGTTGCCAGCCTTTTCTTTCTCAAATTTCTTCTGCAATTCGCGATAGTTGGTTTCATAGGAATAATCCAGTCCGAACACGGTTCCCGGGATCATGTCTCCATAAGTCGGGAAATACCATTGTCCTGAATAATACACCATCAGCGCGCGGCTGTTGACCCACATTTCCGCGGAGAATGCCAGAAACATCATGATGCCAAAGATCCACAGCGAGTAATATCCGCGTCGAATCGATCTGAATCGTTTGAGCTGTCTAAGGGTGATGGGATTCCAGTTCATTTTTGCCTGCGGCAAAGGTTAAAAGGTTAAAGGTTAAAGGTTAAAGGTTAAAGGTTAAAGGTTGAAGGTTAAAGGTTAAAGGTTGAAGGTTGAAGGTTGAAGGTTAAAGGTTGAAGGTCAAAGGTTAAAGGTTGAAGGTCAAAGGTCAAAGGTCAAAGGTCAAAGGTTGAAGATATTCATTCAATGCGTTGCTGTACTTTTTCCCTTTTCCCTTTTCCCTTTTCCCTTTTCCCTTTTCCCTTGTGCCTTTTTCCTTTTGCCTATTCAAAAGAAACTCGAGGATCGACCAGGGCCACGCACAGGTCGGATAAGATATTACCCAGCAATCCAAGAATGGAAGAAATGACCAGCACTCCCAGAACAATCGGGTAGTCCCGTTCAACCAGTGAGTCAAATCCCAGCAGTCCCAAACCATCAATGTTGAATACTTTTTCAATCAGGAAAGAGCCTGTCAGAAACAGGGTGATGTTGTTACCAAAATGCGTGGCCAGCGGAATGATGCTGTTACGAAACGCATGACGAAACACAGCCTGACGGAAGGACAAACCTTTGGACAGGGCTGTGCGTACATAATCAGCGGCCAGATTGTCCATCAGCGTGTTTTTCATCAGAAACGTCATGGTCGCAAAACTGCCGACCAGATAAGCGATCAGCGGTAAAATGGAATGATGCAGTAGATCCCACACCTGACTCCAGAAAGGGAGATCCTCAAAATCATTGCTCATGAAACCGCCAAGTGGAAACCAGTCCCATTGTGCGGCCGGCCAGACAAACAACACGATGGCCACAATGAATCCGGGAAGGGCATACCCCACCAGCACGACAACGGATGTTGCGCTGTCCATCATGGTTTTATGCCGGATGGCCTTGAAAATTCCGAGGGGGATGCAGATCAGATACGTCAGCACCGTGGTGGCGAATCCGTAATAAATGGACACAGGCAATTTATCCCGGATGATATCCCACACCGGATCATAGTAGCGCGTGGAATAGCCCAGGTCGAGCACCATAATTTTCTTCAACCATTCCCAATAACTGACCAGCACGGGTTTGTCGAATCCGTAAAATTTTTTCAGTTCCTCAATCTGTGATGGTGACAAAGGCGATGTCTGGGCTGGAGTGTTGGCGGATCCGTGCGAGACATGGCCCATTTTCATCTGGCGTGCTTCTGCCAGAATTTTTTCGACAGGGCCACCTGGAACAAACCGGGTGATGATAAACACAAGGAGCGTGATTCCAAGGAAAGTGGGAATAATCAGCAACAAACGTCTGATGAAATAAGCTGTCAAAATGATACCTGAAACAGAGGCGAAGAGAATGCGAGGGATATGCTATCCATGTTTTTGACCACCATTCATTGAGGCATGAATGAGAAGATACAGAACCTTATTTGTCCCATAAAAATCAAGAAAAAACTTGTTGTGACAGGATGCGTGTGACATTTTCCGCACACATTCTTCATAGTGATGATTGGACAGCGGAGTATTTGTCATGAACATCCCATCCCCCGGCCAGATAACAATTTTTGAATGGAAGGATCACGTCTTTCAGGCATTTGATCTGCTACAGGAAGGCCTTGTGGTGGTTGCTCACGACCTTTCCATTATGTTTGTCAACCAATGGTTGCGGACAAGACTCCCCGCGTCATTGGGAAACCCCACGCATCTCATACAGATCCTCGATTCAAGGATTGCCACAGAATTACAGATGAGGATCTCAAACATTCTGAACAATCATGCCGCACAGTCGTTGGTTCCAGAATGGCCGAACGTGTTTATTCCACTTGAAGACACACGGTGCGCAGGCCAGATGATGCCTCAGAAAATGATGCTGACGGCTGTTGGAAGCCCCCCTGCTGACAACACCAATCAATGTTATGGAATCATCCAGATTTTTGATGTGTCTGATCTGGTATTGAAATGCATGGGGCAGGAGGATCAACTTGTTGAATTGAAACAAACCATTGCGGAAGCAGAAGAAGTTCGTCTTTCCCAACGCAGATATTTGGCCAGCATGGGCCATGAAATCAGAAATCCGCTGAATTCTATTCTGGGATTCAGCCAGATGCTGACAAAAAGTATGGACTCACTTCAAAATCCTCCGGAGTATGCCCGATTTATCCATAACATTGGACACGCATCCGAATCACTGAATGAAGTGCTGGATAATTTTTTTGATCTCATCCAGATGGATTCCGAAACAATGGAACTCCATGAAGAACGGATCGACTTAAAACAATTGCTACAGAACGTCTGTTACATTCAAAAAAAATTTGCGGCCATAAACAACAGTCCATTTTTCTGTGAACCCTCAGAAGACCTTCCCCGATATATTTTTGCTGATCGAGCCAAACTGTCTCATGTTTTGATCACATTAACTTCCCAAGCGATCATGATGAACAGCGCAGAAGGCATGGTTTCACTGGTCATTGAACCACACGAGACAATGCTCCGGTTAAGAGTGACCGTAACCAATAGTGGTCCTGTGAAAACCGGATCGCACAATTCTGATCAGAAGCAGACCGCCTTGAGGAAGGTGGCTAAACTGGTGCAGGCGATGGGGGGCAACTTCATTATTCCTGACCGGATGGGAAACGAACCTGAATTCATAGTCCAGATTCCTGTTCGGCGGGATGCCCTTCCAGATAGTCATGAAGGTGAAACCCTTCCAGCGTTTCTCAAGGAAAACCAGATTCTGGTTGCGGAAGACAATCTGATGAATCAGGAGTTGATCCATGCGATATTCGAATCGCTGGAACTGGATATTCATCTGATGACTACTGGTCAGGATCTTCTGGATCATCTGGTTTCTGCTCCTGCAACACTGAAACAACCGCATCTCATTTTGCTGGATATGCATCTGCCAGATATGACAGGAGTTGAAATCATACAAAAAATTCGAACTATTCCGGGAATGGAAGCGATTCCGATTGTGGTTTATTCAGGTGATGAACTGACTCGGTATCAACAGCAATTCAGTCAATTCGGGGTCCATGATTTTCTTCAGAAACCGCTGTTGGTGGACAATCTGGTTCCTGTGCTGAAGCGCTATCTGTTAAAATCTGAAAACCAGATCATTGCGGAAAATGCCACTCCGCATAAACTTTCACCGCAACAACTACAGCAATTGATAAATGAATGGAATACGCTTGCACAAATTCCCATGATCCAAACCGAAGCGCTGGTGGATCAACTGGATCTGCTCAAACGTCTTTATAAACAGATGAACATCACTCCGTTGCAGCCATTTCAGCCTCTCGAAGAAAGTCTATTTGAGGGAAATCAGACCAAAACAACCCACTGGATCAATCAGGAACTCAAGCACGGCTTTTTCATATGAACTCCACCGCCGCAAGCGCAATGTCATCAACTTAAGCCTTAAGTTGACGATATTGCGCCAGCGGTTCCTGGAAATCATCGGCATTGAGCGGTATCGGACCATTTCCCGATCGCACAGCAGGCTTGGCGAAAACTGACTTCACTATTTTCAACACGATCCTGACATCCAGCCAGCGCCAGGACATCCACCAGATTAAACTGGTTGATCAAACTGACCAGGCTACTGATCTCAGCCGGATAGGGCAATACTGACTTTGCCAGATACTGTGGCCCCAGTCCCGGGAAGAGCAGATTTTTGCCCGAGGGATTGCTGGAAGCGGCACTGAGCAAAACTCCACCCGCCCCTTCAACCGGCTGAATGATCCGCACCAAGGCTTCACGTCCTGAAATCACAGGGATACTGCTGTTATAAATCCAGCGTTTATTTTGTTGTTTGCTGCTGGTAAAGTTGCCCAACATCGTGATCAAGCCACCCACAGCATTCTTGTCAGGCAACTGACTCAGCAAGGTACTGATGTTTTTAGCGCCGGCCCCCTGATTGACACCCGAAGCAGGAGCCATCAGGCGTACCACCATTTGATGCCGGTCATTGGCGAACGGAATCGAAAAACCGCACTGCGTGTGTTTCTCAGCGTCACCCAGTTGATTCATCACAGCGGACAGTTTGGCCATGTCCGCATAATTCAGGGAGTTGAGCAACACCAGTAAATCATCAAGGGTGGCGTTGGCTTCAGAATCCGTTATCAGAATACCGTTCAAAAAGGCCGCCAGTTGGAATGAATTGGTGACATCATTGATCAATGGGGCCAACTTGCGCGCAATGTCAGAAATACCAGCAATCAGTTTGTAAAGTTCTGAGCCCTGATTTTGGCAAGTCTGCACGTTGATGGTGTAATCCAGCAAATTGACCAGTTTCCCTAATCCGGTCGCGGTCATCCGCTGGTCATAATAAACCGGAGACAGATATTGTAACGGAGACACGGATCCTGTCATGTTGTTGATCAAATCAGCGACTTTACTGATTTGAGTTTCGTCAAGTTTCAGGATCAATCCGGCAATTTGCTCTGTGGCATAAGTGGTATTCACCACATACACCAGATCCTGGATCCGGGTCACCTGAGAGAGGAGACTGGATAATTTCACCGAGGATTTGCCTTCGGTATTGTCCACGGACAACAGTCCCAGAAGTCGGGACAACTTCAGCGGATCGGCCTGTAGCACGCCAGCCAGTTTATCCATACTGCCAGTGTTCTCAATCAATTCCGCCAGCATACCCAGTGCCGCGTCCACTTCTGTGTCTGATGATTCGGAACTGATATGGCAAACCAAACTGATCAGATGCGCCAGCGAACCGGAATTCATCTGATCGAGCAAATAGACCATCTGTTTGATGTTTTGTGTTTTATTGATCAGCGTGGCGATTGTCTCCGGCCATTTTCCGGCTGAATCCTCACAATCACCCGGACTGTTTTCAGCGGAGGGACCTTCGATCACAGGAATAAGATGTGACAAATACAGGCTTTGTGCAAAATCATCAGTTTCCAGCAACATCCTTTTTCCGTTGATCAGCACCAGCAATTTTTCAGGAGGATCCACCAGATTGATCAGGGCTGTGAGATTTGCCAGCGACTGGTTCCCATTCCCGGTTGTTTTATTGGTTTGAGTCAAGGAGGTTTCAACGGCTTGAATCCAGGACACCAAGGAAACAATATCACGGGGATCCTGCGCATTGTTGATCACTGAAACAAGCTTCTCCAGTTGTCCGGAATAAACGACCAGATACGCGATTTTCTCGAGGTACTGTTCATCGGAAACGGCGGTGACTCTCGCAGTGGTTGAGTCAGAATCCAGCCCAACCTGATTCACCACAGAAATCAGACTTGAAACGTCATTCACCTGATTCATCAGGACAGAAACCTTGTCCAGATAAGGATAATCTTCCAGGGTACAATCGGTATAACGGTGGGTGAACGGAATATCAAACCGTCCATAGGGATTTTCCGCCGTAGGTCGGTTACAGCCCAACCGTTTGATGGAATACACCAGTTTCAGTGTTTTTTCCGCGCCTGTGTTCTGCAGGAAATGAATCAGTGTTTCCTGTGGAATATTGTCCAGCAAATACAGAATATGTTCGATGGGCAATCCCGGATTTTCAGGATCTGACGGACTGTTCAACAACACTTCAACTTCATGGGCACCCAATTCCCGAACAAGTGTTTCCACCAAACCATCATCAGCCTGCCGTTCAGTGACATTTTCTCCTTGTCCCACACTTTCACCCATATTCTTGAGCGATTGCGCGGAATCACATCCTGATACAATCAAGAACACGACCCAAATAATGCTTATCCATTGATAAATGTGTTTCATAGTCCCCTTATCGCATAAGTAAGCATGAAGAATGCTCCAGTTGATGAAAATGTGCTGTTTGTGCGGTTTTTTTGAAGACTTCGACCGAAGGATATGCCGTCAATGGTTTCGCGCCACAGACCTTTTCGCTGAAAAACCACAGGGGTTTCATGCTGAATGAAGCCTGTTTCGAAAGTCAACCACTGAGAACCGGAAAGAGGCATCTCTGCCCCTCCCAAAAATTGTGTGCCCGTGGACATGGCATCGATAAAAACTTCCTGAATACTGGCCTGTGAGTTATAAGTCTTTCCATCTTCAGCGACATAGGTGTCAGTCTTGAACGACCATTTCCGTTTACCGCTGGCAATACCCAGTCGCATTCCCAAACCGGCATAGGGAATCACGTCCCCTGAAAACCAGCCTGCTTCATGGAAATAATACAGATTGAAGGCCGGCACGACCATCAGGAAGGTTTCTTCAAGAGTGATCTTGCCCTGATAGGAAATCCCGGAATCCTCAGCCTCAGCCTGATTGCGATAATGGACCATGCCCTGGAAGAGCGTGTCCTTGCTGTGATAGGCGGGGTAGTATTGAATTTGTATTCCTGCCCGTAACCCGCGCAAGCCATTCAATGAGGAAATGTTGTTCAGCAGGGGCATCTGCTCAGGAGCGATTCCAGCGACATATTCCAGCGACACCAGCGACATCACTTTCGGAGTAGGTTGGAGTGAGGAGTCGACATTCCATGATTCCATACAGGAACTGGAGGACCCACAGGAATTTCTGCGAAAAATATCGTTGCCGAGTGTTTCTTCTTCACCCTTGATCCAACTTCCTGACTGGCTCATCGCATGAAATCCCGCACCCAGTTTCCATTCACTCATGTAAAACATGGATCTGGACTCCTCAGGTTCAGTTTGTCCATAAGCATTGTGAGTGAAGCTGATTCCAGCCATACAGCCCAATAGCATCCAGACACACAATTCTGTCAGTAGATAAGGCAATGGATTGACGTATCGCATTGGATTACTCTTGAAAAATGGTTGAAAAAAATCAGAAGACAACTCCCGCATGGATAAACAACCCCATCACTTCGAGTTTATTGATTTCCTGAGATTCAAAACGCCGTTTTGCCACACTCACTGAACTCAACGGAAACGTAACATCCAGTTGATCATTGCCCAGATACACGGTTCCTGATCCATCCACATCCCGAATCAGGGAAACCCAGCCATAATTCAAACCGGCACGCACTTCCACAGCGCCCATCCGCATCCCGCCATAAAGCCTGCCGATCGGCCCCGGTTGGTTGATCGCCGAGGAAAATGCTGAAATCTCAATAGCTCGTTTTTCCAGGACTGAATCCTGCCGTTCCAACTGGATTTGCAGATCCTGAATCAGGGTTAAAATCAGAAATCCTGCACCACCACCAACAAACATCCTGCCCCAACTTCCTTCGCTCAACGTGTAGTCGTAATAAATGGATGGTGTTAAAATCCAGATGTTCTCATTCATTACAACCCGTAACCGGTAAAGTCCTTCGCCTGTTCCCGCATTGACAAAACCCAGGTCAGCCATTGGACAGGATCCGTCACAGGTGGATTCACGCATAATAGCTCTGGTGTTCAAATTGATGGTATTGAGTGAGATCAAACCCAGGATTCCGACATCCAGTTCAATCTGGTGCTGTCCCCATTGGTGGCTCAAACCCAGGTTCACTGTTGGTAAAAAATCGGTGTCGGTGCGGGCCATTTTTTCATCAGGAAACAGTTTGAGGCTTGTGTGGTAATGCAAAATATCAAGATTCACTTCTTTTCCAGCGGCAAAGCCTTCGATCTGCCCGATCACAGCGTCCATTTCCGGCCCAAGTCCCATGGTGTAAATGGAACTGAAACCCAGTTTGAAATGCCAGTCACTGGATGACAATTCCCGGACAGGAACATGATCAGAAATAGTTTTCGGTGTGAAAGTCTCTGGTTGCGCCACAGATTCCTGTGAGTCCCCGGAGTTGTCATCACTGGTCGGCAAGGAAACGTTGTTTGTACAGACATTATTGATTTCCTGGACTGAAAACCCTTTTTCCCGCATCAGCATGATTTCGTTCTCACCGCATTCTTTGGAATAGGTTGCCGAAGAGAAGAATCCCAGATACAAAAAGCATAGTCCCAAACATGATATGATTCGTTTCATGGGAGCCTGTAAGGATTGGTGGTTCATATATAAAACATACAGTAGTACACTTGTACTATTATTTGTTTTACAGGCTACATTGTTTTATTTGAGGAACAAGAAAGGTGTTGTGAAAGGGAATAAATAATTCAATAAAATGTATTATTTCAAAAATTTAGAATGAGTACCGCGTCAATGGAATGTATGAGTGGTCTTGAGGGGAAGGCTGGAATCTGAAGAACGCTTGAAGAATGCAGTGGAATGTTGGAGAGGTCGTTGGCTGGAGTAGCCATTCAATTGCGTTACCGCATGGCTACTTCCAGTTTTTTATCCACGGTTACTGTGGCGATTTTTGGGTTTTCTTCACAAAAGCGTGATTGATTATGTCTGCGGTAAAATATAATGAAACACCAATTGATCCTTTTCCAGAACAATCCGTACTTCACCACCGTGCTGCAATTGGCCAAACAGTATTTCATCAGCAAGTGTTGTCTCAATTTCTTTCTGAATCAAACGATACATCGGACGGGCGCCCAATGCGGGGTCATATCCTTTTTTTGCCAGCCAGAGTCTTACCTCTTCAGACAGCGTGATCACAATCTTCTTGTCCTGAAGCCGTTGTTCCATGGCAATGATGAACTTGTCTACAATTTGTTCCACAATGATTTCAGACAACGCATGGAAGGAAATAATACCATCCAGGCGATTGCGGAATTCAGGACTGAACGATTTTTCCAGGGCCTGCCGTGATGGTCCCTTAGGCATGTTGCTGCCAAAACCAATGGCGGCGGCGTTCATTTCACGGGCACCCACATTAGAAGACATGACCAGAATCACATTGCGGAAATCCGCCTGACGTCCGTTGCTGTCTGTCAGGGTCGCATGATCCATGACCTGCAACAGGATATTGAACACATCAGGATGCGCCTTTTCAATTTCATCTAGCAACAGCACACAATGCGGATATTTCCGGATCGCGTCAGTGAGCAAGCCACCCTGATCATAACCGACATATCCCGGAGGCGCTCCGATCAAACGGGCCACCGTATGTTTTTCCATGTATTCGCTCATGTCAAAACGCTCAAAATGGATGCCCATCACAAACGCCAGTTGTTTGGCCAACTCTGTTTTTCCAACTCCAGTTGGGCCCATGAACAGAAAAGAGCCAATCGGCTTGTCAGGTTGACGGAGTCCGGCACGGGATCGTTTGATGGCTTGGGACACCATCTGAATGGCTTCATCCTGACCAAACACATGAGCTTTCAGTTCTGTTTCCAGTTCTCTCAGTTTTTCACGTTCATCCAGATTGACCCGCTGAATGGGG
Organism: SAR324 cluster bacterium; assembly: GCA_015232315.1. NCBI lineage: Bacteria > Deltaproteobacteria > SAR324 cluster bacterium. The sequence continues at coordinate 81,546 of JADFZZ010000011.1, forward strand.
ATTCTGGCAATGCTGGCCACCACCTTTTCAATATCCTGAGCGGTCACTGTTTTACGTTTTGCCTTGGATTTGAGTTTGATGGCGGCACCGGCTTCATCAATCACATCAATCGCCTTGTCTGGAAGAAAACGGTCATTGATGTATTTTGCGGAAAGCTCAACAGCCGCATGAATCGCCCCCGGGGTGTAGCGCAGGGCATGGTGCTCTTCATAGCGGGATTTCAGACCTTGCAGAATCAGAATGGTTTCCAGAATGGACGGTTCATGGATGTCAATTTTCTGAAAACGTCGGGAAAGCGCTCTGTCTTTTTCAAAGATTTTTTTATATTCCTCATGCGTAGTCGACCCGATACAACGGATTTCGCCCTTGGCCAGAACCGGCTTCAGCAGATTGGAGACATCCATTGAACCACCACTGGTCGCACCCGCGCCAATGATGGTATGGATTTCATCAATAAACAGAATCGAGTGCGGCTTTTTTTCGAGGGCTTTCAAAACCGCCTTGATGCGCTGTTCAAAGTCACCACGAAATTTGGTGCCAGCCAGCAATGCGCCCATATCGAGTGTGAATATTTCCGATTGGGCCAGCAGTTCCGGAACCTGGCTCTGGTGAATTTTTAACGCCAGACCTTCGGCAATCGCGGTTTTTCCCACGCCGGGATCACCCACATAAATCGGATTATTTTTCCGTCGACGGCATAAAATCTGGATGGTTCGTTCCAATTCATGCTCCCGGCCTATCAGTGGATCAATCCGGTTTTCTTTCGCCTGTTGAGCAAGATTGACAGTGTACAGTTTCAGTGGATCATGTTCTTTTTTGGGAGATGAGGTCGGTGCTTCTTCCGCGTCATCGTCTGTGTCTTCCTTGTTGTTGAAGTTTTCTTCCTCAACAGAGGCCACCTTGGCCACACCATGAGAAATATAGTTGACCAGATCATAACGGGTGATGCCTTCTTTTTGGAGAAAATAGGACGCATGCGATTGTGATTCACGGTGAATGGCAACAATCACATCGCCCACATCCGCGGAGGTCTTGCCGGCACTGTTCACGTGCATGATAGCCAGATGAAGCACCCGCTGAACGGCTCGTGTCTGTTGCGGGTTCACTTCCCGATTCACAGTACTGAGATGCCGTTCAAAAAATTCTTCAATATCTTTTTTGATATTGAGAATATTTCCGCCGCATTGCTTGATGATATCGGCACCGACATCATTATGAATCAACACATATAAAATATGCTCCACACATAAATATTCATGCCTGCGATTTTTTGCTTCGCGTTGTGCGGACATGAGACAGATCTCTAATTCCCTGGTAAACATTCGGCCTCCTCGTTATACCTCATCCATGCTTGCTTTTAAGGGAAACTCATGCTGTTTCGCAAGATCATGGACATCTTCCACCTTGGTTTCCGCGATTTCAAAAGGATAAATACCGCACACACCAAATCCCCGGTGATGAACTTCCAGCATGATTTGAGTCGCTTCCGCACTGTTTTTATGAAAAACAGACTCCAGCACAAGCACCACGAATTCCATTGTGGTGTAATCATCATTATGCAACAGAACTTTGTACATTGACGGTGGACGTAACTGTTGCCGGGTTTTACTGCCAACTTCTTCTTCAGTGCGAAAATTGCTCATGACACTCACAATATCTGTTTTTTTGAAAGACTTGTCCGCAAAACACTGCTGAACAAAGCCTGAATAAATTATGTCCAAAAATTTAGAATTAAGTCAATTGTCAAATGAAACGGATTTCTGCGTCGTCCATTGAGTATCCATATAGATTTTACTGCCAGAGGGAACACTGCGGGTGATCCACACGTTTCCACCGATCACAGAATCACGGCCAATCACTGTTTCTCCACCTAAAATAGTGGCACCTGCATAAATCACCACATTGTCTTCAATGGTTGGATGTCGTTTGACCTGATTGTAGTGGGCATGTTTTTTATCCGGACTCAGCGCACCCAGCGTGACGCCCTGATAGATACGGATATGGTCACCCAGAATCGAAGTTTCGCCGATGACCACACCGGTTCCATGATCAATCATGGTGCCACGTCCAAGTTTTGCGCCGGGATGAATATCAATCCCTGTTTGGGAATGGACATATTCACTCATGATGCGGGGCAGAATGGGGATATTTCTGTTGTAGAAAAAATGAGCGGTCCTGTGAATGCTGAGTGCCATCATTCCCGGGTAGGCAATCACAATTTCCTTTTTATTTTTTGCGGCGGGATCTCCACGGAAAATGGCATCCACATCGTCAGAAAGAATTTCCCGGATCTCAGGAATATACTCTATAAACTCAAACGCAATCGTTTCAATACGTTCCTTGATCAGAGATTCCTCAGCCTGTTCGCCTCGCTGAACAGCTTCCCAGAGCAACACCTGCCTAATGTAGGATTTCAACCGATGGTGAATGGAAAGGGTTTTTTGACCGATCACATAAGGCAAATCCAGTGGGTCCAGACATTCCTGCCGAATCAACCCCGGAAAGAACAAGACCTGTATATCATCGGCCAGACGTTGAATACTGTCTTTGGCAGGCAGGCATATTTCATCAATTTGCGCGATTTCAGAATGTTTCTGATAGGATTTAATAATATCAGCTAAGGCTTTTTGAAAACGAATTTCATTACTCACACATTCTCCAGAAAAATTAATACCCTCTTTTAAACAGAGCGGTAGACATATAGGTTCCCGCACCATCAGGCAGGATTGCCAGAATATTTTTGCCGGGTCCGGCTTTCAGAGCACACTGCATTGCGGCCCAGGTACAGGCTCCAGCAGAGATTCCAACCAGCAATCCTTCACGTGCCCCCAGATCTCTGGCGGTTTGAAAGGCATCCTGGTCTTTGACAGAAATAATTTCATCCACCACGTCCGGATTGTAATTGTCAGGAATAAAACCCGCGCCAATGCCCTGAATTCCATGCAACCCTCGAGGTTTCCCCTGGATAACCGAAGAGTTTTCAGGCTCTACCGCAATGACTTTAAGGCCAGGGAACTGTTGTTTAAGAATTTTACCGGATCCGCTGATGGTTCCGCCTGTGCCAACACCGGCCACAAAATAATCGAGTCCAAGATCCTTGAAATCCTCAACAATCTCAAGGGCTGTTGTCTGTTCATGCACTGCGGGATTCGCCGGATTGCTGAATTGATAGATCATGTAATATCCATGTTCGTCACGCAATTGCGTCGCCATATCAATAGAGCCCTTCATGCCCAATTCGCCCGGAGTCAGAACGATTTGTGCGCCAAGATATTCCAGAAGTGCCCTGCGTTCAAAGCTCATGGTGTCTGGCATGGTCAATATCATCTTGTAGCCTCTGACGGTCGCCACCATCGCCAGACCAATTCCGGTATTGCCCGATGTCGGTTCCACAATCGTAGCACCCGGTTTCAGCAACCCTTTCTTTTCGGCATCCAGAATCATGCCCCAGGCGATCCTGTCCTTGACGCTTCCACCCGGATTGTTTTTTTCAAGTTTGCCATACACGGTCGCGCCTTGCGGAGCAGGAAGATGATTCAGTCTCACGACCGGGGTATGACCAATGAGTTCCAGTACATCATTATAAATTGCCACAGGACTCCTTCAGGAAAGGGTTTGATTGAATTAGAGTTTTGGGTTGATTTTCATAAAAATTTTCGCCAAGTTATCAACTTTAAGGAAATAAAAACTGGATATTCCTCAATTTGACTTTTAATCAGGGGGTAAAATGTGGGTTCAATTATACGGACAATCAATCAACATGAATAATGTCAGTCGCTTCTGGCTGGAACAGGAGCAATCAGATGACAACTCTATTATACCTACCTTGAAAATTCAACTCACTAATCATGGTCCACATGAATGGATCGAGTTTGAAATCCATGCGACAGGAAACTCGGATATTGGCAGTCTGGAACTTGCGAAAACCGTTCTTCATGAATTGCGGACCATCCTGGACCAACAAATTTTACTTTAATATTGAAAGACGATTTTTATGAAAGAATACAAACAGGAATTTATTGAATTTATTGTCCAGGTCAAAGCCTTGCAATTTGGCAGTTTTACCCTGAAAAGCGGCAGAACATCCCCTTATTTTTTCAATTCATCCCTGTTCAACTCTGGTGGTTTGATCAGTCGTCTGGGTTATTTTTATGCGGCGGCCATCCATCAGGAATTCCCCGAAGCAACCCTGATCTATGGCCCCGCGTATAAAGGTATTCCGCTGTGTGTGGCCGCCGCCATGGAGTTTTCCAGAAATTTTGGCGAAATTGGCTATGTGTTCAACCGTAAAGAAGCTAAAACGCATGGCGACAAAGGACTTCTGGTCGGGCAAATCCCGATCCCTGCTGACATCATGGTCATGGTGGATGATGTGATCACCGATGGTGCCACAAAAAAAGAAGCGGTGGCTCTCCTTCAGGAATTGACACCGGCCCGGTTTGCCGGAGTTCTTGTGTCACTGGACAGAAGGGAAACCAATACGGAAGGAAAAAATACGGTCAGAGCCTTCGAGGAAAGCACTGGTATTGCGGTTCGATCCATTGTGAACATTGATGAAGTTTGTGAATATCTCTGTGAACGCGATATTGGCGGTAATGTTTACATGACCCGGGAAACACTGCGCCAGATTCAGGAATACCGCAAACAGTTTGGCGAGCAATGACAATGGCTGTTTCCATGCTCACTCAACTGGAACAGCAACTTGCCCGCTTTCACCCTCCTCATAATCCCAATATCAAAAAACGCGCTTCGGTTCTGATTCTTCTGCTGGAACGCGACGATTCCCTGAATTTTCTGCTCACACGTCGTTCAGACCAACTGCGTTCACATTCAGGTCAGGTGTCTTTTCCCGGCGGAAAACAGGATCATGAGGATTCCGGTCCCTTGGAAACCGCCCTGCGTGAAACCCATGAAGAACTGGGTATTGTTCCTGAAACCGTCCGGATCATCGGCCAGATTGATCAGATCATTTCCAGGCACCTCTACCTCGTAACGCCCTTTGTCGGTATCATTCAGAACGATTTGCAGATCATTCCCAACCCTGATGAAATTGAAAGCGTGTTTGAAGTTCCAGTCCATTTTTTTATGGAATCGGAACACCACACCGCAGAAATCCGGAATGATTTTCAGCGTCCTTTTATTTCTCATCATTACCATTATGCTGACTATGACATCTGGGGAATGACCGCCATGCTGATCTTGCGGTTGCTGGAAATCGGCTGGAGTTATGTGCCCGATTATCCTGTTTATCATCCGGAGGCCCCCACATGGATGGAACTTTCACAGAATTTTTCCGGGTGATCGTTACTCTTCAGGGTAAAACCAGGTGGAAATGAAACTTTCGATGTAAGCGTTCAGCTTTCAGTGTTTATGCGCTTCAGAAATAACTCAATAGCAGAAAATATCGTTTGGCTTCCAGGCCTTGAGAATTCCTGAAAACTAATAACTGACGGCTGAACGCTTACTTTCGATAAGGATCGTTCAAAAATAACAAACGTGCCCCACGGGACGTAGGGCTCGAGCAAACTTTTACAACTTATTCTTTTGCCATTCCATATCATTTGTGCCGGAGTTTTCATTATGCCATGTGCCGTTGTCAGGGAATCTATTGATATTCATTCATTACTGAATCGTGGCCGTCATCAGGCGGCTGGTGCCCGGATATTATTTTGCGGGGATGTCAGGAATCATAGTGAGCAAAAAGAAGTGATTTTTCTGGAATATGAAGCTCATGAATCCATGGCACTTAAAAAAATCCATGAAATTGTAGCCTCTGCCGAGAAAAAATGGCCGATTCATTATGTCGAGGTCGTTCATCGTCTGGGGAAAATGGAGGTCACCGAATGCTCTGTAGCGATTGTCGTGTCGTGTTCTCACCGCAGGGAAGCCTATGAAGCGAGTCGTTATATCATTGATACGATAAAGCATACGGTTCCAATCTGGAAAAAAGAACATTTCACAGATGGCACTTCTTCATGGAGCAAGGGGTGTGAAGCCTGTGAAATCCACGAACATGAAACCTGAAATTTTATTCGTAACAGGCTTTCAGTTCTGATCCTGCCTGAATCAATGCTTCCATCTTGCGTTTCCAGACAATGCCTTCCCCGGCCCACTTGATGATTATTTTAATAAAATCCCTGGGAAACCCCAGTTTCAATCCCGCCTGAAATAAAAAATCCATTTCACGAGTGCTCAACTCCATATCGGATGAAAGGATCAGACTCAGTTCCAGCAGGATCTGGACTTCTTGCTGCCGACTGCCATTGGGAAATTTATGGAGAGGGGGCAATTGCTGGGTTTTTACCGCTTCAATCAGGGCATCCACCTTGGTTTGGGATGACAGGAAAGAGAGTGCCTGTTCCAGGTATCGCATTTCTTCCGGGGCGATGTTTCCATCCGCTATGATGGCGCCACAGATGGCGATTGCCAGCCAGTTGCGCTGAGGTTCCGTCAATTCATGAGGGTGAATAATAGTAAACATGAGCGTCCTTTCCAGTTCAAGCTGAAGTCCGGGTCCACAATTCCAGAATTTTTTGCGCGTAAGCCTTTTCACCATGGATGAGTTGATATTGCTTACTCATCGTTTCCAGTTTTTCCGCCAGTAGGGGATCCGTTGCCGCATGTAGCAGAATTTGTGTGATATCAGGCATTTTCCAGTTTGTAACAATCAAATCCTCCAGTCCATATTGTGCCAGTTCATGCGCCATCCATGTTCCGGCAGACGCAAGACATCGTTTTTTCATGGCGACCATTTCCACAAATACCCCTGACGTGCTGTTGAGATAAAGCATGGCGGGATGAGGATAGAGCAGAATATCCGAGGCGTCCAGCCAGCTCATGTATTCCTGGCGGGATAAGCCATTGGGCAAAATCGAGACATCCAGAGAAAGAAACCGGGTACTGGACTGCTGACTGTCCTGAATGGCAAAGCTCAGTTTGTTTTTTCCCAGAACATCATGCAGATCCAGGTATCTTAGAAATTCATATTTGTAGGAGTCGGCCTTGCCAAGCCAGCATAAAATCTGTCCATTTTTTTTCAGATCCAGTTTGGGATTATCAATGCAGGTTTCCAAATGAGGAATTGGCAAAACCGTCATGGGTTCAGAGGAAGGCCAGGTTTGAGCGACCAGTTCACTGTCTGTGAGAAACTGAAATCTGGATGCGTTCCGCAACCGCTGATACATTTTCCCCATCAGGATTTCTGTGTAAATCCGGAAGGGCTGCTGCCACCATTTTGCGGTCAGCCAATATTTCCAGGGCATGATTCCCAAACGCTCAATACACCACACATGAATCCTGTCTGACGACTGAAGCGAGGCCACCAGCACACCGGCAATGCGAGAAACCCAATAGTCGTCTGTAATGACAATCAACGGTCGTTCTGATTCTGACAAGTGATGGGACAACACCTGACGCACTGTTGAGGAAAGCTTAAACAGCGCTGTGGAAAAAGATTGAAGCCTGCGGATAACTTTATTGGCGAGGTCGTTCTTGATGGTAACGCCCTGATCCAGGGCAAAATGCCAGTTTTCCGGAATATCCTCAGGAATCCGGCTGATGTTGTGTTTCAACGGCAAATAGACATGATGTTCCCAACCCAGAATTTCGGTTGCCCGGCCTACTGCCCGGAAATAGGTATAAAGATGACCTCCTATGCCTTTGAAATGCGGCAACATGATCAATACAACAGGAGAATTTTTATGGGGATCCGGCATCGAGCTTCACTCAAAAAATAACTATTCAGTCACAGAGTCACAGACCCACAGAGGATCCATGAAATTTATAATTCTCTATGCAGTGGCATCTCTGTGATAAAACCTGAAAAGATTCTTCAGGTTTTGCCATTAAGCAGATTGAAAATGATTTCATTGGTATTGGAATGATTGGCTTCATAGGTTTCCAGGATACTCCGGGTGATGGTAACGGTCTGTTGTCGCTGGGTAAATATATTGTTGATGATGGGAGCCCAGGCTGTCATGAAATCACTCACATATTTATGAATGGAATCAATTTTTTTACTGACCATTCGTTCCACAATATAATCAATGGCGTCATCGTTCCAATCTACCTGTGGAGCCAGAAATGGATATTTACGCATACTCTGTTCAATATGCGGACGGACGATCAACTGGTATGTCATGGGCAGATATTGATCTACAAATTCAGGAGTGATGGTGTATTCCTCCAGATTCAGGCTGGGAAGATGAAACATGAATTCGTTGGTCAAGCGGAAGCAGATTTCTGTCAACGCTCGTCCACCGGTCTGAACTTCTGCGGCTTGTTGCGCAATCCGTTTTAATGATTCATCGGAGAACCTTACTTTTTTTCCTGTTGTTTTTGAAATACTGTTTTCAATTTGCTGAGAAATGGACCCCTTGGCATCGCGGAGAACTTCATACAATTTTTGCTCATCCAGACGTTCCAGCGGCACAATATAGGTGATCCTTCCAACCAACTCGGGAATGAGTCCATACTCAATCAGATCTTGCGGCAAAACATCAGTGAGAGACACATCATGGATGGTCATGGTTTCTTTTTTGGCAAAGCCGATGGATTGCCCAAGTTCCTTGCGTTTGCGTTTAAGAATCACTTCTTCCAGACCATCAAACGCGCCTGCCAGAATAAACAGGATGTTGCGGGTGGAGATCTTGGCATTGGCCGGATCATTGCCCTGCATCATTTCCCGGATGCTGTTGATATTGGTCTGTGAAAAAATATCAATGGTTGAATTTTCCATCGGTCGCAACAGTTCCTGCTGAACGCCTTTGCCTGTCACAATGGAATTGGAAATGTAGTCGTCCCGACTTCCGCCTGCCAGTTTATCAATTTCATCAACCAGAATGATGCCACATTCCGCCTTGGCCATATCGCCATCGGTGACGTAATACAGTTCCCTGACCGCATCCTGAATGCTGTCGCCTACAAAACCTGTCTTTGTCATAGAGGTCGCGTCCACTTTCACAAACGGCACACCCAGAATGGTACTGAGTGTATTGGCCAGAAGTGTCTTACCGGAACCAGTCGGACCGATCATCAAAATGGATGATTTAATGTAGTTCTCATTTTTCCGGCCTGTCTCCATTTCACGTTTCAGATGAGACATGTGGTAGTAGGACACTTGAGACAGCACCTTTTTGGAATCATGCTGGCCCACCACATAGGTATCCAGATGTTCCCTGATGGTGTAAGGATCCTTGACTTTCAGAAAGGAGGAATCTGATTCCATTTCCGGGGTTGCGGAAGCGGAGGCATACAGCGGAGCATATTTGGCTTCAATGGTTCGCAGATTGCCTTTGAGTCGATCCAGATAAGGATGTGCTTCACGAGGGACCAGGTTTCTAAGATCTTCAAATTTTTTTTCGTAAATTTCTTCATATGTTAAATGTCGTTTTCCCATGATCCCCATGAATTTTCTGGTTCGGATATTTGAGTTGCCAACGGATAGCATCAATGAATAACGTGGACAGGGTGGTATCTTATGGGGAATCCGGATTAGGTGCAAGGAAAGTTTTAAATGAACATGGCGCCGAAGCCACCAAATAATTTTTATTTTAAAAACGCGTTTGGATGTGATTGCTTCAGGGCATTGTTTCCAGCAAACGAGCCTCTGTTTGAAGTCGGTTTTACTCCTTGACATCAAAATTCATCCTGCATAGGATCGGCCCTTGACAGAGGCTGAACAGATGATGGGATTTTATAATTTTTCACAGGAGGAGTGTTATGGGGATTTTCGAAAATACGTTTACCAGACAGGCAGGCATTCAATATCCGATCATTTGCGGAGCAATGTATCCCTGTAGCAATCCTGAACTGGTTGCCGCTGTTTCAGAAGCCGGCGGTCTGGGAATCATCCAGCCTGTGTCCATGGTCTATGCCCATGGACATGATTTTGAGAAAGGCCTCAAACTCATCCGTGAACTGACCAGCAAGCCTGTCGGAATGAACATCATTGTTGAAAAATCGGTGAAGGCCTATGAAGACCGGATGAAAGCCTGGATGGATATCGCACTGGAACAGGGCATCCGCTTTTTTGTCACCGCTCTTGGAAATCCAGCCTGGGTGGTTGAAAAAGCGCATGCCCGGGGAGGCCTTGTCTATCATAATGTGACCGAACGCAAATGGGCAAAACGCGCCTTGAATGAAGGTGTCGATGGAATCATCTGCGTCAATAACCGCGCCGGAGGTCATGCGGGAACCCATTCTCCTGAAAAAATGATTTCGGAACTGAACGATCTTGGCGTTCCCCTGATCTGTGCGGGAGGCATTGGTGATGAACAGCATTTTGCTGATGCCTTGAACCTGGGCTATCAGGGCGTCCAGATGGGCACCGCGTTTATCGCGACGGTAGAATGTAATTCACATCAGGATTATAAACAGGCGATCGTGGACGCGACAGAAGAGGATATTGTGCTGACGGATAAAATTTCAGGAGTTCCCTGTGCGATCATCAACACACCCTCTGTGCAGAAAATGGGTGTGACTGCCGGGCCATTTTCCAGAATTCTGCTGAAAGGCAGAAAAACAAAACACTGGATGCGCACCTTTTACAGTGTGTTGTCCTTGTGGAAATTCAAGCAGTCAACCCTCAAAGGCAAGGGTTACAAAGATTATTTTCAGGCTGGAAAAAGTGTGTCTGGTATTCATCAGATTGAACCCGCGGGAGAACTCATCCGTCGATTTGCCGCAACCATGGAAGAGCAAGCCTGATTGTTTCAGTGGTTTCACAAAGAGGCCTTGTGTGCTTCCCAGAAGGCCAGCAACCGCTGTTGTTCATTGCGCAACTCGACCAGCAGTTCCTGAGCCAGTTCCAGATTGTTTGATTCACCTGCCTTTTCCATTTTGAGGGCCAATTCGCTCAACCGGTTGGCCGCAATGGTACGGGCACTGCCTTTCAATCCATGTCCTTCATTTCGTATAGCAGGGCAATCCTGCTGACGGATCAGTTCTTCAATCTTCAAAAACCGTTCATCCATGGTGTCAATAAATTGCTGAATCACCATATTCAGCAGATCTTTGTCCTCTTCAAACAATAACAGGGCCTGATTGTATTCTATCGGTTTTTCCAGGGATGAAGCCGCGTCTGTTGGATTATTGACAGCAGTATCTGTGACCGTATTATTTTCTGAGGATAATCTATTTTCAGACTCAACCATGGTTTCCTTTCTTATCCACTTTTTTATCATCATAAACAGTTTGTCTTTACTCAACGGTTTTTCGAGAAAATCATTCATACCAACAGCAAAACATTCAGAGGATTCACGAGCATAGGGATGTGCTGACAGCGCAATGATAGGCACCGCGACATGACCAGCCTGTTGTTCTATTTTTCTGATTCGTCGAGTTGCTTCAAAACCGTCCATCACCGGCATTTGCAGATCCATCAGAATCATGTCAAACAAACCGGGGCGAAACATTTCCAGAGCCTTCTCTCCATTTGCCGCGGTATGCCCATGTCCGCCGATCTTTGATAACAGATGTACCACCAGTATCTGGTTGGTTTCATAGTCTTCGACAATCATCACATTCAACGCCTGGCTGGCCATCAGCTCGTACTGATCGGTATTTTCTATGGAAACATGTCTGTTTACCGGAATACCCTCGCGATTTTTTCCAAGACAGACCGTGAAGGAAAAACTACTGCCCTGATTGACGACACTGCGGACCTGAATCTGCCCTTGCATCAGTTCAACCAACGCTTTGGAAATGGTGGTTCCCAGACCTGTGCCACCATATTTTCTGGTTAAACTCCCATCCACCTGAGTGAAGCTCTCAAAAATACGATCCAACTGTTCCGCGGGAATCCCGATGCCTGTGTCTTCCACGTCAAATTTCAGTACGACGGTGGTTCCCTGATCGTCTTGCAGTGTACATCGCAATTGAATGCCACCCTGTTCTGTGAATTTTGCGGCATTGCTGATCAGATTGACAAAAATCTGTCGCAGTCGGCCATAGTCTCCCACAAGGATTTCAGGAATGGTTTCATCCAACTGCCATTGATATGTTAACTTTTTTTGACGTATCTGTGTTCCCAGACTTTCATCCAGATCAATCAATAGATCCTGAAGATAAAATGGCTGTGGATCGAGTTTCAATTTACCCACAGTGAGTTTTGCCTGGTCGAGAATATCATCAATCAACCCCTTGAGCACTCTCGATTCAGACAGAATTCTTCCCATGTAATGCTGAATATCCTGCAACTGTCCGGAAGTCTGCGCCAATTCACAAAAACCCATGATCCCATTCAGCGGAGTGCGCATTTCGTGGGACAGATTGGCAATGAATTCTGTTTTATTGCGGTTGGCTTGCTCAGCGATATCACGTGCATGACTCAACTTTATTTCCCATTCCTTACGCTCCAGAACATTCAAAAATACTTCTCCAATAATCTGTAACAAGGCCAGATCTTCCTGAAGCCAGGTATCCCATGTGTAAAAAGAATCAAACGAGATAAACCCGACCACGTCACCGGAACGCTTCATGGAAACCGCAATCAGCGACTTTACCGGAAAATCATCATCCTCATCCGGTGTGATTGGCTTCTGGGTGAAGATAGGGATTTCAAAATTGCCCAATTGTTCCAGCTCATTTTTGATCCAGTCAAGATTGTCCTCAATCCAGGATTGGTCCTGAAATGCAGGAGAAACCTTGGCATTATGCCATTCAAAGAAATTTCTGATGCCTGAATCGTCAAAACGGGCCATGTGCATTTGTTCCGCATGAATAAACATTCCAATCTTTTCCAGAACATCAACAATCGATTCATCAATTTTTTCCATTTCAACGTTGATGAACTGAATGGAAATCTGCGTGATGAGTTTTTCAAATTCGATATGGAACTGAATGGCGGATTGAAGATTTTTTGAGTGAGAGACGTCTGAAGTTTCTTTCCAGAATTTATTCCCGTGAATGTTCTTTGAAGAATCAATGAATGTGGATTCATAACGCTGAAGTATTTCCACATGTTTGACATATTCGAGATTCTTTTCTGTCAGCATCTTCATTTTATTCTGATGCGACAGGATTCCCCATTTCAGAAATGTTCGATCCACCCATTCATGTGAAACTTCTGTTTGCAAATAGGGAAGTGACAGTTTCAGGCATTGAAGGGAGGTCTTTGCCAAAATGGTGTGTTCTGTGAGGCCTTGTTCAAACAGTTGTTCTTCACCAATCATCATTCCGGAGTCTGATAACTCCATAATCGAGCATCCCTGTCGGATAACACTTGCCGAACCTGAAAGTAGAATGAACAGATCTGTCAGTGGTTCGTCTTCGCAATAGACATCTTCATCTGGGAAATAATGAATGATCTGCCCCAGATTGATAATTTGCAGCAGGGTCTCTTCCGTTTGGTTTGAGCAATATCGGGAGGCCTTGAGCAATTGAATGTATTTGTCCAGTGTCGCGTCCATATAACCGGGTAACCAGAGTTTATGATATTTCAGGGTTCATGTGGTTCTGTCTGTGTGATGATAACAGTGTTCTGGCGATCATTTCCACATCATGAATTGCTTTGGCTGCCTGATCATGTTCCCGTGAATTGGTTTTTACTGTACGGGCATATTCATGAAGTGTTCGGCTGGCCCATGAGTAGTTTTCATAAACACTTCGTAGTGGCAAGTAATATTTCAGACATTCGACAGTGTGGGGAAGTATTTTTTCAAATTCAGCATGCAACAGTTGTGGATTGGTGTTGGGATGCACAAAGGTCGGAATGATCAGAAACCGGGTGGCGTCGCCTGAGGAATTGCACGATTGTCGCAGGATCAATGGCTGTAAATGTTTGGCAAAACTCTGAAAGTCCGGAGCACTGTAACGCATGGGGACCACTATCTTGTCACTGACGGCCATAGCAAACTGGGTTGCGAATTTTGCGGTGGATTCACCGGGCAAGTCCAGGATCAATAATCCATATTCCTGTTTCAACGCATGGATCTCACGCTCCATTTCAGCCTGATCCAAGGTCAGCAACTGGAATACACAGATGCGGTTTTGCTGACGCAATTCCTGCGGTCGCTGATCATACCAGTCTTTGAGAGTTCCCTGAGGATCCAGTTCAACCAGAGCGATAGACTGGAACTGTTCCTGAAAGGTTCGCGAATAAGCCAGACAGCGTGCCAGCGTGCTTTTGCCTGTTCCGCCTTTGGTTTGAACCAGCGAAATAATGGTGCTGTGCCCCTGTGGATTGCCGGGATTTTTCAAAGTTGCAGGCGAAACACCCGTTTTCTGCATCCAGGATAACCGGTTTTCTGATGAAGAAATATTCTCGGACATAAAAACCCTGTTAAAAATGATATTCGGGCGACCGGCGGGTCGCCCCTACGTATTTTGTTTGGGCAAATCCTGATATTCGGGCGACCGGCGGGTCGCCCCTACGTATTTTGTTTGGGTACATCCTGATATTCGGGCGACCGGCGGGTCGCCCCTACGTATTTTGTTTGGGTACATCCTGATATTCGGGCGACCGGCGGGTCGCCCCTGCGTATTTTGTTTGGGTACATCCTTGATGTAGGGGCGACCGGCGGGTCGCCCTGTATGTTATTTGGTTTGAAATTCAAAAATTCCATTGTTGAACACCAGTTCCCCATGCTTGAGGCACTGATCGCAACGTTCGAGATAGATGGAGGTGGCTTTATCCTTGTTGTCTTCCGCATGACAGGACAGAAACAGTTCCCTGGCTTCCTTGAATTCCCGCAGATAAAAATGGGAAATCGCCGTTTCAAACCGTTTGAGGGTGGCCTGTTTACGCTCCTGAACTTCTGGCAGTGCCGCATCAAACACATCAAACACACTCACCGCGATGTTTTTCCCCTTCACACGAACCTTGTCAATGATGCGAACCATATACACAGAGGGATTTTTCAAACGTGAAAACGTGTATTCGCTGATCAGCAGGGAGGCTCCATAGGTTTTGGTCAGATTTTCCAGTCTTGCCGCCAGATTGACCGCATCGCTGATGACCGTTCCATCCATCCGTTTTTTCCCGCCAACGGTTCCCAGCATGAGTCGGCCTGTGTTGAGGCCTATGCCGATGCGGATCGGTGGTTGCCCTGTGCGGTTGCGAAGATGATTGAGCAAAACCAGTTTTCTGAGCATGGCGTTTGCGCCTCTGACCGCATCGTCAGCATTGGTTGGAAACAGAGCCATGATGGCGTCTCCAATATATTTATCAATGAAGCCTGAATGTTCCCTGATCACAGGTTCCATCTGCCCTAGAAACAGATTGATAAAATCAAAATTTTCACGGGGTGTCATTCGCTCAGAAAGCGAGGTGAAATCACGTATGTCAGAAAACAGAATGCTCATTTCTTTTTCAACCTGATCTCCCAGCTCCACATCAACAATGCTTTCCTTGCCAAGAACATTGAGAAATTCATCCGGCACAAACCGGCTGTAAGCCTGAGTGAGGCGCATCTGATGACTGAGCGAATCCTGCACCGTTTTGTAAAGTCGGGCGTTTTCCAGGGAGATGGCAATCTGTGCCGAGATCCAACGCAGCATTTTCAGTCTGTTTTCATGAAAGACTCCCGCAACCAGATTATTTTCCAGATACAGAACACCTGTCAGGCTCCCCTGATACAACAACGGCAGGCACAAAACAGACTGAACCTTGTTTGCCAGCACATATTCGTGATCGGTGAAGGAGCCATGGTTGGTGGCATGATCCAGCACTACGGGGGTGCGGGTCTGAATCACATGATCCACCACGGTTGAGGGAAATGGATTCTGACTGGACTGGTGGTCGTAACGTGTCTGCATCTGTGACACATGGACCTGATTCTGTTCCAGCACACCTCTGGAAACAATCTGCCACTCACCATCCATGTTCAGCAAAAGAGCACCTTGTTGGGCGCCAGCGTTTTCAATCATGATGGCCATCATTTTCTGGAGCAGAACATGCAGATTGATTTCTCCGGACAAGACCTGTGTCACTTTCATGACAGACACCAGATCGAGCGATTCCATGGATTGGTTTTCTTCAGCGGATTGAGGTGCGGCTCTCCCGAGAGTGAGCAGATCAGGATAAGTGTTTCGCAAATGAGTGACTTTGGCGGATGCGCCCCATTTTTCAAAGCCGTAGCGTGCTTCCTGCAAATAAATTCTGGCAATTTTTTCATTGCCGTTTTTCAGATAAAACCGGGCGGCCCTTTCATTGGCAACAGCCGCATCCTGAAGATACTGATGCGTGGTGGCTGTTTCAATGGCCTCATCATAAAGTTCCATCGCTTTTTTGTTTTTTCCGGCAACAGCGGCCCGTTCGGCTTCAACCAGCAGATAACGATGCATGAAATTCTGAGGGGCATGATCGGCCCATTTTTTGAGCTTCCGCTGATTGGATGGCACATAATGCAGCAGATGCATTCTGGGGGTGGCGCTGTTGGACAAGCCGTCAGCATAGACTGCCAGTTTTATCAGGGAATCGATCATGTAAAAAATTGGAATGGTATGAATTGAAACCCCGGACTCCAGATATTTCTTGGTTTGTTTGCACCATTCCAGTGCTTCGGCATGATGTCCGAACATATACGCGAGGACGAGTTTGTTGATGTAGACAATACTCAACGCGACATGATTGTGTATTTTCTCGTAGTAGGAAATCATCGTTTCTTCGTTGAAGTGATCTCCTGTCAGCATCCAGGGCGTGGTGTGATTGGTGAGCAGATTCGAGACAGCCTGCATGCCAATCTGATGAAATTGCAGAATAGTATCTTGCCGGATCTGACGCAGGGAATCCGCATAACGTTTCATTTCCTGTTCCAGCGTGTTCAGTTCTTTTCCCGCCAGATAGGCATGAACGCAGTAACTCATGGCCGCCAGTGCCGCATATTCAAAATTTCCGGTTTCTATGCCAAGTTGCCAGGCTTCCAGCAAGGGTGCCATGGTATCCCGCACATGCTGTTTCCAGGGCACAATACAGGTGTTGACAATAAACAGAATGCCGGGTCTGATTTCCGCCGAAGGGAATTGATCCATGAGGTTCAAGGCCAATTGGCCAAATTCATAGCCAGAGTTGATTTCCCCCAGCGGACCACACAGAATCATACCATACGCCGCATAACCATAGGCCGACAACGGCGTATTTCCATAAATGATGGAGGAACACACCCGATCAAACACCAACAGGGGCAACAATTCCGGCGCGGCCACAAACGCCGCAAACGCAAGCTTTGAACCAATACGGGCCGCCGCCAGTTTATGCGGATCGGTTGTTTCTGGAAGGTTCAGAAGTTCCCCGGTCGTTTTCCCGGCAAGAATCCGTTTGGTTCTCATGAAAGCATTCACCACATGGATTTTTTTTGGATGTTCAGGCAGTTTTATTTCCAACCTTGCCAGAATCAGAAGAGCCGAGGTAATGGCTTCTTTCATTTTATTTTGTGAAACATACGACTGGATACGAATTTCATAAGCTCTGACCTCATCCAGCAGATTTCGGGCATGATCGATAATCTGGTCTGTCAACCATTCCTCACGGGAAAAATCATGATTGGACGCGGCAATCTCCGCGGTTTCTTCATAAAGCCCCAGCGTCAGGGAATAATGTGTTTCCCAGCATCCGGGTTCCAGCATTTCCAGCCCGATCTGAAAATAATTGTTCTGTGGCTGAAGCGACGCGGCAAATTTCATTTTCTGCCCTGACTGCCAGTTGAGTTCCGCCAGACGTAATTTTTGCGCACTGTCACTGATGAGCGCACGCCCGAGATTCAGGTGATTGACCACATCAAACAGTTCATCGCCCGGTTCCTTGAGATTCATATTTTCCAGAAGCCACCAGCCGATTTCCAGATGAATCTGTTTCCGTACAGAATCTGTCAGCATGGCATAAACCATTTCCCTGATCCGGGGATGCGTAAACTGATATTCGGCATGGAAGGAGACACTTGAAACGGAATCTCCGCGAAAACCTTCCCATGAGCGTGATTCTCCCAGTTCCTTGAAGGCATGCACCACAGGCAAAAGCAATTCTTCCTGTGTCATTTCTTTCAGTACCGCCCGCAAGGTTTCAGGTGGTTCATGACTGATCACTTCCAGCAGGCCAAAATCAAAATGGTCGCCGATGCATGAAATCCGTTGCAAAATCCGTCGGGATGATTCGGGAAGCTTATGAACTTTCTGGAGCAGAAACTCCATGATGTTTTCTGTCACCGGATGCCGTCTCAACAGTTCCGGATCCCAGGACCACTGTTTCAGTTTCTGATCAAAAAATATGATTTTTTCTTCATGCAGATTTTGCAGAAACTGTTTCAGAAAAAACGGGTTTCCTCCTGTTTTCTGATAACAGATGGCTGTAAGCGGTTGGATGTTCTGAGAGGTGGAACTGAGCATATCCCGAATCATTTTTCCGGTTTGTTCCTTGTCCAGCAGTGGTAATACCAAACGCGTGATCGCACCTTCACGTGAAGAAATTTTTTCAGAAAATTGCGCAAACACAGAATCTTCCGAAGGTTCCGGCTGGCAATAGGTCAGCACAACCAGCAGATGCTGGAGCAACGGATTCCGGACCAGTTGCAGAAGCAACCTGAGTGACGCACCGTCCGCATAGTGGGCATCATCCAGAAACAGGACCAGTGGATTTTCCTTACGGCAGAAGGTCTGAATGAAATTAAGCATGACCCACATGAATCGATTGGCCGATTCACGAGCTGGCATTTCAGGCACATCAGGCTGGGGCCCCAGCAGTGTCGCCAGTTCGGGAATCACCTCCATCAGGAGCTGTGCATTGGGGCGCAGTGCTTTGTTGAGGCGTTGTTTCCAGCGAATCACACTGTCTTCATTTTGTGAATTCAACTGCCGGATCAACTCCTGAAATCCGTTCAAAATTCCGGCATAGGGGATGTGATGCCTGAGCGAATCAAATTTAATTCTGACACTGAGGCAATGCTGTTCCATGGAGTGCCGTTCCAGTGTGTCCAGCAGACTGGTTTTTCCAAGTCCCGGTGGACCTTCCAGCAAGATAGTTTCAAAGGCTCCCTGAACCACCCGTGTGAGTGCGTCTGACAGAGTGGCTTCTTCACGTTCCCGGCCATAAAAGGGTTGCGTCTGTCTGAGTTG
Source organism: SAR324 cluster bacterium (assembly GCA_015232315.1). Taxonomy (NCBI): domain Bacteria; class Deltaproteobacteria; species SAR324 cluster bacterium. The sequence goes on from JADFZZ010000011.1 coordinate 100,593, forward strand.
TTCGGAAAGGTCATGAATTCCGGGTTCAAACGACACCAGGATTCCATGCTGTTCCAGAGATTCCAGACACTGATTCAGATCGGACAGCAGTCCGGAGGCTGTCTGGTAGCGACGGTCCGGAGATTTTTCAAGCAGTTTGAGGATAATGGCAGACAAAACTTCAGGAATATTATGATTCAACTGTTGTGGGGATGGTGGCACCTGAGCCAGATGGCAATGCACCAGTTCGAGAGGGTCGCTGGTTAAAAAAGGGACTCTGCCTGTAGCAAGATGATACAGGACCATTCCCAGCGAATAAAGGTCTGTGCGGTGATCAATGCTTTGATTCACACGCCCGGTCTGTTCCGGTGAAATATACACCAGCGAACCTTCCAACTGATTGGGATTGAGCATTGAGGCAACTTCCCGTGACAACTGGCTTGCCAACCCAAAATCAATCAGACGGATTTCTCCTGTCTCAGATTTCCAGAGGATGTTTGACGGTTGGATATCCTTGTGGATCAACCGACGACGGTGCAACCGGTCGAGCGTCTCCGCAATACGCGCGCCAATGTTCAGCAGAGCGGAAAGATCCTGACGAGGCCTGTTCAGAAGATCGGCCAGAGAAATCCCGCCGAAGTCTTCAAAAACAATCATCCAGGTGTTGTTGACAGGCTCCAGCCCAAAAACCTGAATGACACCTTCCATCTGGTTTTTAGCCAGCAGGTCATAACCATTTTTGAAGCGTGCCACCGCGTCAGCCGAAGGATGTTCCCCCTTGAGTCGCTTGAGAATCACACTGAGGCTGTCTTGTTTTCTGACAGCGCGAAAGACTTCAGAATGACTGCTTTCGTTGATCAGTTCGTGAATCTCATAATCCGGATGAACAAACATAGAAAAATAACTCTGGAGGACGAATTCAATTACAATTTAGGCTCGTAGCATGAGTTGTGGCCAGTTTCTCATAATCATGTAACAAATATTAAAAGATAGGCAAGGAACACAATGGAATAAATTTGAGTATGATTTTTTTGAAGTCCTGTAAGAGTTTGGCGGTATTTAATTGTTAGCAAAAAGTTTGGAAAAAATTATTTTTCGATTGCCTTTATACTTCGATTTGTTTATCTGGATGGTGGTTTCACACCACTGAACATCCATCCAATCGTACAATATAAGTTAAAGGGAATTATGGAACATACAGGAAATTTACTGGATGATCTAGACACGATAGTACAGATGCACGAAGCCCGTGAGGCGGCAGGAAGCAAACCCTTGCGGAAGATGAGACAGGCGTTGATTTTGTTTGTAGTCACTTTGGTTTTTGCTGGTGGCTTCAGCTTCAATACTTTTGCCAATAGCTTGAGTCATGGCCTTGAGCAAATGGAAAAAGTGCTGGATCACTGGGTGGTTTACAAACAGGAGCTTGAACAAAAAATTGAAAAATATTCCAAACGATCCTGATTTTTTGTCTTCTGGAAAAAAGACTGGATTTGCGGAGATACCACCTCTGTTGGGATCTCCGTTTTTTTTGCTAAAAGGAGGAACCCTGCCGTTTCCAGAAGGGGGGGTGAAGCAATAGCATAAACGGAATGATTTCAAGACGTCCCAACAGCATCCAACCACCCATAATCCATTTCCCAAAACTCGAGACTTCATTCTGTGACAAAAACGGACCGGCCTCATTGAAACCAACACCAAGATTCCACAGGGATGAAATGGATCTGGAAAAAGCACTGATATAATTCATATCATCCACCCAGGATAACAACATTCCACCAACCACTACCAGAAACAGGTGCGCCGCCACAAATCCCAGAATATTGTATAAAAGTTCTGAATCCAGAGTTTTTCCTCCGGTGCGGATAGGCGCAATAGCCAAAGGTTGTAGCACTCTTTTCCCTGTGGAAAGCAGATATTGCAAGAGAATCACCATATGAATAATCCTGATTCCGCTTCCGGTAGACCCCAGACAACGACCGGTAAACATCGCCAGAAACAAAAGCGCTTGAACATTTTGCGGCCATAACTGGTAGTCTTGGGTGACATAGCCTGTGGAGGTCATGATTGAGACTGTCTGAAAAGACGCGGCTCTGATCCCTGACTCCAGGGAAAACCCGTCGGTGTTGAGCAAAACCAGTGTGACAATGAGGCTCATTCCACCCAAAATACCCAGATACCAGTATAATTCTGAACATTGTCCGATTTTAATAAAATTTTTCTGAACCAATGATGTGTATAGCAAAAAATTGCCTCCACCAAGTATCATGAAGACAGTGATAATCCACTGAATGGCCGGACTAAAATTTTTGACACTTTCTTGTTTTAAGGGAGAACCAGTGGTAGACAACGTTCCGAATGCATGACCGATGGCGTCAAGCAGTTCCATTCCAGCAAGCCATAACAGGAAAAACTCTAGTAACACAAGGCCGACATAAATGATCCAGAGCAGAACGAGATTTTTGATCAGATCAGGTGACAACCTGAACATGGTGTGGCTACGGATACTGGAATCGGGTTTATAGATGGAAAGATCGGGCATGATGCCCAATGCCGGCATAAACAGCAGAAACATGCTCAAGACCATGCCACCGCCAAGGAATTGAAGAAAACCGCGCCAGAAGCTGAGTCCGGGAGTCAAGGATTCAGGATTTGTGATGGTGAAACCAGTCGTTGTAACCGCGGAAATGCTTTCAAACCATGCATTGGTGAAAGAAAAATTTCCAAGAAAAAGAAACGGCAAGGATGAAAATCCCACAACGGTCAACCATGACAGAATCAAGCTGAGATTGGCTTCACGAAAACTCATGGAATGATGTGTTTTCCCCAGTTTCCACAGAGTTCCACCCAGCAGCAATCCAAGGCTGCCACATGAGACAAATACCAGAAAACTGCCATCATGGGTCCACAAACTGACAGGCAGGGGGAGAAGCATACTGAGTCCGTTCAGAATCAAAATGCCACCCGGAATTTTAATAATCACTGAGGTATTCATAAAGGTTTAATGACGCAATTTTCAACAGATTCAAAGGAAGCCATCATTCTGGTCGCACATGGCACCCGAAATCCCGATGATTCAAGGGTTTTGTGGCAATATCAGGAAAAACTTTCAGACGCGTTGCAGACAGCGGTCTATGTCGGCTTTGAGGAATTTCTTAGTCCGTCTACCAACGATGCTGTGGCCCACGCTGTAGCGGATGGCTATTTAAAACTCAAGGTATTACCCTATTTTCTGTTTGAAAGCTCACACATCAAACAAAAATTAACCGAAGCCTTGGAACGCCTGCGTGAAACGTGGCCTCATGTCGAAATTTCAAGGTGTGGTGCGGTGGGCTATGATGATCGTATGGTGGAAATTTTGAAAGATCGGGCATCTGTTATGGTCATGACAAAATGAAGGTACTTCCTGATCATTCTGGACTTTGAACATTCTGATTAAAATTTATAAAGAACTCGACAGTGGTAAGTTCTCAGCTTTCAGTTCTCAGTTTTTATTAAATTTTTTGATGTTTAGGAAATTTTTAATTTCAATGACTTACAAAAAGCTGAAGGCTGATAACTGAAAACTTACAACTCTTGAGTAAAGAATGAGGAAACGATAATGTTCAAAGTCCAGCAACTAAGGAAGTTGTTCGATTTCGATCTGCATGGAATTCCGTCAATGTTTCAATGCTGCTGGTGTGACCGGGTCATGTTTGCTGCCACCAAGACAGTTTGGAGTTTCAAACTGTTGTGAGGATCGGTTCCATTCCTCCAGGGTTTTTGCCTGAATCGCAAGCGCATGGATCTGCCCCGACATTTCCTCCGCAAGACAGGTGTAAACCTGCTGATGTCTGTCTTTCAGACGTTGTCCGGCAAACTTCTCAGAAACCACAATCACCTTGAAATGCGACTCTGAACCGGGAGGCACATGGTGTTTGTGACTTTCATTATGAACTTCCAGATGGGTGGGACTGAAATGATTTTTTAATTTTCCTTCAATTCTCTCTTGCACTCGCATAAGCCTTTATTGTAAGGGATAAATGGTAAATGATTATTGAATGTTTATTCACCAGATAAGGAAAAACAAGCTTTTTGATAACCTTGGCCAATTTGCTTGATCACCAACATTTCATGTAAGGATATCCTGCCATGAGTCAAAACAGAAACATACTATTTGTGGATGATGAAGACAGCATCCGTGATGCCTACAAAACCATTCTCGCACCATCGCAACAACGCTCTTCCCGGCGGATGGCACGTACCGGCGGAGGTTCTGAAAAACCGGAATATAATCTGTTTTTTGCGGAATCCGGAGAACGGGCTGTTGAAATTTTCAAGGAACAACTGGCAAAAGGTGATCCCATCGGAATGGGATTTTTCGATATGATCATGCCGGGCGGCATTGATGGTGCGGAAACCATTAAACAGATCAGGCAGATTGATTCCAGGATCACCTGCGTGATTGTTACCGCATATGCGGACCGTGACCCGAAAGAGATCCGGGAGTTTTTTGACGATCAATCCATGTGGCTGTATCTGAACAAACCATTCAACGATGGTGAGATCAAGCAATTGGCCGCCAACATGATGCGTAGCTGGAATTTAAGACGGGAAGTTGAAGATTACAGCACCCATATGGAATCACTGGTCAAGCAACGAACTGAACAATTGAACGCGGAACTGGAAAAAGTGGCCATTGTCCAGCGAGATCTTTTGCCTCATCGTCTGCCCAAACATCCCAATCTGGAAGTCTCGGCCTACTACCAGACCTGTGTTGATCTTGGCGGTGGCGGTGATTATTATGATCTCATTGAATTGCCTGACAACAAGCTGGGGATTGCGGTGGCGGATGCCTCAGGACATGGTCCCAGTGCGGCTTGTATCATGGCAATCACCCGTGCGATGTTCCGGGATGTCGCCAAAACCGGCTCATCCCCGGGCACAGTCCTGGAACAAGTGAATGACAAAGTGGAAGGCAATTATCCAAGAGGAAATTTTGTGACCATTTTTTATGGAATTCTGGATTTGTTGACCGGTGAAATGGTGTCTGCCAACTCAGCCCATCCTTTTCCTGTGTATGGAAAAAAAGGGAAATTTGAGGTCATGGAAGGTCCAACCGGTATGATTCTGGGGATGTTCAACGGTGGGAAATATGAGGAAGCCCGACATAAACTTCAACCGGGAGACCATCTGCTGGTATTCACGGATGGCTTGGAAGAACACAAAAACGCGGAACGTGAAGAATTTGGTTATGAACGTATTTTGGCTACCTGTGCGGAATATGGGGATTTACCACCTCAGCAGTTTATTGAAAATATTGTGAAAACCGCTGACGCATTTAGACCTGATCTGCCACGCGAAGATGATTTTACTTTTGTAAATATTCGTTGGACTCCACAATCGTAACCAAAAGGTGAACAGTGACTGAACAAAACGTTTCTCTGGAACAGCAGATTGAAGCTCTGACTGAAGAAAACCAAAAGCTACGCCAGGTTATTGAGTCCAAGGACCATGAACTGAATTCGACCCTCCGTCTCGTTACCGCAGGCGAATCTGTAGCGATGATCGTGCATGAGGTGTTGAATCCCATCACCTCCATCATGTCGCGGCTTCAGTATCTCGTGGATGAAGAAAGTGATTTTCAACTGCTCAAGCTGATCATTCATGAATGGCAGAAAGAATACAACCAGTCAGGATTGGATGGATTGATCAATTCCTTCCGGAAATGCGTGGAAGACAGTGATACGCCCTTGCTGGTGGAGGATCTGGACAATCTCGTCAAAGGTGTGGATGTCACCGACCAGTCTCTGGAATTCTTCCTCAAACAACTCAAACGGGTGATTCTCATCATCAACAATCTGCGAGAACTTTCCCGTGTGGAAAGCAGTGTAGAGTCCATTGATATCAAAAGTCCGATTCTGATGGTCAGGGAATTGATGGAACATGGCCTGGAAAAACGGCACATGACCATGGTTCTCGACTTGCAGCATCAGTCCAACATTATGATTGATGAAAACGAACTCGTCCAGGTTCTGCACAATCTTGCCAAAAATGGCATGCAGGCCATGGAAAAAAATGGAGAAATCCGTATCACGACACGCCAGACGCCGGAACGGATGGAAATTCGGGTGATTGACAATGGTCCCGGTGTTCCTGCTGAAATTGCGCAAAAAATCTTTGGGAGCCGATTCACAACCAAAGGCAAACGTGAAGGCACTGGACTGGGATTGACGTTCAGTCAGCGAATGATGCAGAAATACAAAGGCGATATCGAACTGGAAAATCCCGGCGGAAATGGAGAAGGTGCTACGTTCTTGTGCTGGCTTCCCTTGAAATCGTCTTAGGCGATTACGCATGTGTAAATGTTGTCGGCACCGTCTCTATGGTTGACGAAATCAATTCATGAGGCTCTCCCATAATTGCGACCAACTGTTCGCGCATCCAGCGGTTTGCCGGATCAAACTCCGCGGCACTGTGCCAGTACATAGCGATTTCCAGCCTGGCGGCTTCAACAGGAAACGGCCATTGTTTGAGCGGAAACCGTGAGGTGATAAAGTTGGCATAAAATTCCGGCACAGTCATGAGCATCGCTGTTTCAGCAACCACCATTGCCCCTGCCAGATAATTCTGGGCTCTGAGTCCAATCCTGCGTTTGAGCCCTAGCCTGCTCAGTTCAAAATCCTCCAGCCCGGGTCCGCTTTTTCTCGAAGAAACCAGCACATGACGATGTTCCAGATAGGTTTCCAGTGTGGGTGTGGAAAAAAACGGATGCTCCGGCCTAGCTAAAATCGCCAGACGACTTTGTGCGAGGGGACAACATTGAATTTCAGCTCCGACCGGAATCAGAACATCCAGCGCAAGATCCAGCGTCCCTGACATCAGTTCCCGTTCAAGATCCCTGCGCGAAATCCGGCAACTCACCAGATCCACTCCCGGGGCCTGAAGTTCAATGATATTCATGAGTTTGGGCAGCGCTATGGCTTCCATGACAGTTCTCATTCCCAGAACAAAAAGTTTCCGTGCGTCAGCCGGATTGAAACGATTGGGTTGAGATAACGTCGTCTGAAGATTTTTCAGAGAACCACGAATGGAATGGATCAGATTTTTAGCAAGCGGAGTGGGTGCCATATTGTTGCCCACCCTGATAAACAACGGATCATCAAACAGGGTCCTCAACCGGGCAAGGGCATGGCTGACTGCCGGTTGTGTCAAATGCAGGATATCAGCGGCCCGTGTGACATTGCTCTCTGAATAGATGGCGTCAAACACCACAAACAGGTTCAAATCGATATTTCGAATATGCATAATGGTGTCGCTCAAATGTACTGTTCAAATACCTGTTTTCATTCAGCGCTTTGTGGGCAAGGCATATCTGCTTTGAACAAAACCGCTATCAAACGAACGGGTTTCAATATGTTTCAACGGCAAATCTTTTTCGATAGCCCCAAACAGGGGAATACCACTGCCAATCAGGACTGGAACTCGAGTGATGGTGATTTCATGAATGAGTCCAGCTCTGAGAAAGCCCTGAATGGTACTGCCGCCATCCACATAAATATGTTTTGCCCCTGAGGTTCTCAATTCCTGGAACAGTTCTGCGGGCGATGCGGATTTCAACTCTACGGTTTGCGGCAATGTTTCTGATATTTGTGCGAGTGTTTTACTGAGCACAACAACACGTTTGGTTCCATATGGCCACTGGCCAAAAGAAAGTACCATTTCATAGGTTTTGCGACCCATCACCAGAACATCCACAGAATCCATAAATTTCTGGAATCCATAATCTTCAGAGTTATTCTCATGATTCCCGTCACTTCCCGGTAACCAGTCCAGGCTACCATTGTTCCGGGCAATAAAACCATCAAGACTGGTTGCGATGTATACCGAGGCTTTCATAGATTAAACCTTGTGCGATAAGTTGAGATTGACCATTGCATGCTGATACGGGTCAACAATGATCTGCATATTTCCTGAACGCTCCTCATGCTTTGGGGATTGCGCGATAAAATCAAGATATACTTGGGATGAGAAATCTGGAATTTTGTCATTCCGGGCGTAGCGAGGAATCTTGACCTGTGGCATAAGATCCTTCACTGCGTTCAGGATGACAGAAACCAAAAGTTTCACCCGTTCACAGGATACGTTCAATCAGACACACGCTTTATATTTTGACTCGTACCAGAATTGTTTTGTATCCTGTGCGCTAGTTTTTTACCAGGCCAGATTTCAAATCTCTCAAGTCTAACCCCTTTAACTTTGAAATAATATGTATCAGGTATTGATTACAGGCGCCATTCATCCTACAGGACTGGATGCCTTAGGCCGGGAATCTGATTTACAGATCGACTATCGGCCCGATTGTCCATTCGAACAGGTGATGGACATTATTGAACATTATCACTGCATCATCAGTCGCTCTGAAACTCCCATCACCCGTGAATTGATTGACAGGGGAACCAATCTTAAAGTCATCGCACGGGCCGCAGTGGGTATCGGCAATATTGATGTTGAGTATGCCACTGAAAAAGGAATTCTGGTGATCAATACGCCGGGAAAAAACACAAACTCCGCAGCCGAACTGACGGTAGCGCTGCTGCTGGCAACCACCAGAAATGTGATTCCCGCTCATGAAAACATGCAGCAACTCAAGTGGGATCGCCACCGCTTCAACGGAACTGAGTTGATGGGGAAAACGATCGGAATTGTTGGACTTGGGAATGTCGGACATCGTGTGGCACAATTTGCCAGAGGCTTTGACATGAAAGTTCTGGCCTATGATCCCTATATCGCTGATGAAGTATTTGAGCGGCATCATGTTCAGAAAACCGATTGGGAAACCCTGATTTCGACCGCGGACATCATTTCGGTTCATACTCCGAAAAATAAGGAAACCACCGGAATGATCAGTGGAAACAGCATTTCAAAAATGAAACAGGGAGTGATCCTGCTCAACCTGGCCCGGGGTGGAATTATTGACGAAACCGCCTTGCTGGATGGCCTCCGGTCTGGCCACGTAAGTGCCGCCGGTATTGATACATGGGATGTGGAACCTCCCAAAAAAAATCCTTTCCGGGAATTTCCTCAAGTGGTCATGACCCCGCACATTGGCGCTTCAACAACTGAAGCCCAGATTCGCATTGCGGAATCCATGGCCTCTCAGGTGCCGAGAGCTTTACGTGGTGAAGTGGTGGATTATCCAGTCAACATGCCGCAGATCCGTATGCTTCAGGGCAACCTGATGACAGCCTATACGGTATTGGCCGAAAAGCTTGGATCGTTTGCGGCGCAGTCCGTTGATTTTGCGCCGACACTTCTGGAAATGAAATATCGGGGAACACTGGCCAAAGAAGATTGCTCCTTGCTCAAACTGGCTTTCTTGAAAGGCTATCTGAAACATAGCCACGATTATGTGAGCTATGTGAACGCGGAACAACGTGCGGAAAGTGTCGGGCTGCGGATTGAGGAAGAACCCGATACGGGCTTCACCGATTACGAAAGCGCGCTCAAATGTACCTTATCCTGCCAGGAACATGTCTTCAAAATAGGTGGTGTCGTGTTCAGCGGACCCCATCCACGTATCACGCTGGTCAATGATTTTGTTTTTGAAATCAATCCCGAAGGAACAATCCTTGTGACCTCAAATCTCGATCGTCCGGGAATGATTGGACTGATTGGAACCTTTTTGGGCCAGCACAATATCAATATCAACCAGTTCGAGCTTTCACGGAGTCGCCGGGGAGGTGAGGCAATGGCACTAATTCTTGTGGATGAGGATGTGCCGGAATCCCTGGTTCAGGAACTTTCACGGCAAACCAACATGACCGGTGTTAAAAAAATCACGCTATAATTTTCAGGAAAACTCACCATGCGTTACTTAAAACCTCTGATGGATCAGAACTTTCTGGAATATGCCTCCTATGTCATCAAGGATAGGGCCATTCCAGATATTGAAGATGGATTAAAGCCGGTACAACGGCGTATTCTTTATACCATGATGAAAATGGATGACGGCAAATTCAATAAAGTTGCCAACGTCATCGGTGAATGTATGAAGTTGCATCCTCATGGCGATGCGTCAATTGGCTCTGCGCTGGTAGTCCTGGCGAACAAGGAATACTTTATTGAAAAGCAGGGAAATTTTGGCAATATTTTTACGGGAGATCCAGCCTCTGCCGCACGGTATATCGAAGCCAGACTGACGCCTTTGGCCAAGGAAGTGCTGTTTCAGGATGAATTGACCCAGTTTGTTGAAAGCTACGATGGCCGCAACAAGGAACCCGTAACACTGCCCTGTAAAATTCCGGCAACACTGCTTCTGGGGGCTGAAGGCATTGCGGTGGGAATGTCAACACGCATTCTGCCCCACAATTTTTGCGAAGTGCTTGAAGCTCAGATCGCGCATTTGCAGGGCAAACCATTTGCGCTCTATCCTGATTTTCAGACAGGTGGAGAGATGGATGTTTCCGCATATCAGGAGGGTTCAGGCAAAATAAGGGTGCGGGCCATGATTGAGGTGGTAGATGACAAAACACTGGTCATTCGTGAAGTCCCGTTTGGTGTGACGACAGAAGCACTGATTCAATCTGTTCAGGAAGCTGTCAACAAGGGGAAATTTAAATTGTCATCTATCAACGACTTCACCACCGACCAGGTTGAAATTGAATTAAAAACAGGCCGGACCGGGGCCGCGGCCAGTCTGCTGAAACCGCTTTACGCCTTCACGCTGTGTGAAGTTTCTATCACAGTGAACCTGCTGGTGATTCAAAATAATCAACCTGTGCAGATATCCGTGTCTGATGTTTTGAAATACAACACGGATCAGTTGCTGAAAATTTTGGAACAGGAACTGCGGTTGTCACTCAAACGTACCCGCCTGCAATGGCACCACAAACGCCTCGAAATGTATTTCATCAGTCAAAAGATCTATCAGAAACTTGAGAAGTGTGAAACTTACGAAGAGGTTGTTGAAACGGTCTGGACTTCGCTGAAACCACTCCAGAAAGAACTTGAACAGGAAATTACCCGTGAAGACGCGGAAAAACTGCTTTCCATCCAGATCAAACGATTGTCAAAATTTGATATCCAGCACAATCAGCAGGAACTTGAAAAACTGGCACAGACCATTGACTCGCTGGAAAAATCACTGCGTGATGTCAAACAATACACCATCAATTATCTCAAACAACTTCTCAAACAGTATGGGAAGGATTATCCGCGGAAAACCAGAATTGAAAAATTCGCGTCGGTTCAGCTTCGTGAAATTGCGGCTGTTGATCTCAAGGTTGGCTGGGATACAAAGGAAGGATATCTTGGCACAGAAATCAAAACAGACTCCTCTATTCTTTGTTCGTCCTATGACCGGTTGATCATTTTTTTCAAGGATGGCCGGTACAAAATTGTGCGTATCCCTGAAAAAATGTTTTTAGGCAAAGATGTGATGTTAGTGGAAAAACTCGATCCCGCATTGGTCTATAACCTGGTTTACTATGCCTCGGACAATCAGATCTGCTATGCGAAACGGTTTCATGTGGAAAAATATATTCTGGACAAGGATTATCACCTGTTTGACGTCCAAAAAGGTGCTGGCGTCGTTCACTTCAGCAAGGGTAGCGGTATAATGCTTGAAGTATTTTTGGTCCAGAATGCCAGGTCGCGTAAAACCAGGGAACTGTTTTCTCTGGATGAACAACCTGTCAAAGCCATCACAGCTCGCGGAAATCGTGTTTCACCAAAGCCGGTTGCCAAAGTGAAACCCACCAATCAAGTGAACAACAATCCACAACCCAACCTGGTGTGACATAAATCTTGGGGAAAACGACTGTGACAATGGTTGCAATTCCCCTTGGCCGTGTATTATCTGTGGTATATGACCTGAAAAACATAACATAACATAACAAATTGGGCGATTTATTATGATGATCTAACATTTATTAACAAATGCCTCAAAAACAACCCTTCATTATATCATATTGTAACATTTCCACTTGTGACAGCCTACCTGATTTTATCAGCGATGAACATCCACACGCCAATTCATTGAAATGATTTGATAATAATATATTTTCAGCATGGCATGTTTTTCGCAGTTTATGGATTAAACAAATATTGATGGAATTTGAGCCATCATAACTCGCCTGGCGATAAGGGGACAATGATCAGGCCTAACCTATACGAGGTTCCCATGCTGGTAAAAGACATTATGAAATCTGAGGTTTACTCTCTTTATGCTGACCAGACCATTGAGTTGGCGGATGCCTGGATGAAAAAATATGGCATTCGGCACCTCCCTGTCGTGGATACCGGAAAGCGCGTGATTGGCGTCATGAGTCGTTCGGATCTGGACAAACTGCGTGTTTTTGCACAATTGAAAACAAACGAGATCAGCAAGTTTGCAAACAACACAAATTGTGTCTGTGATTTCATGAAACAGGATGTCATCACTGTTTCCCCGGAATGTTCTGTGGAAGAAGCCGCCCAGATTCTGTGGGAAAATAAATTCGGGTGTTTACCAGTGGAATCTAATGGGAAATTGATCGGTATTGTCACTCAATCCGATTTTCTGAAACTGATCTTTTCATCCTGCCTAAACACAACCCCCATCTATCACGTAGCCTGACCAATGCACGCAACTCCTGTCAATGGAGTTGCTCTGTTCCTGAAATAATTATTTTCTGCTGTAATTAATTTGGTGATGAAATCCTGTGGCTCGCCACGATGTCATCCCCGTGAAAACGGGGATGAGTGCGCCGATGGATTCCGTATCAAGCACGGAATGACACCGTGCGATGGCTTGAATCGGTTGCCGTCACCGAAAAATTTACAGCAAGAATTCAGCAATTATGTGTGAAATGATTACCAGCGCAGATCTAACACGAATTTTCCTTCCAACTCGAAACAACACATCCCCAGAAATCGAAAAAGCGGTCTATTTTTTTAAAAAAGCAAAAAGCCGATAATC